>CAJGCZ010000002.1 GCA_904501975.1 uncultured Akkermansia sp. | reverse complement strand
GCGGCGAATCTCATCGCGGCTCACCACACGGGAGAACTTTTCCATATCCGAGCGAGAGGTCACGACATCCACAATTTTTTTGATATCGCATGCCCGCAGCACGTTGTTCTTGCCCACTTTAGCAAAGCCCTTGGAGGCATCTACGATAAGAACATCCGTATTGTTGCGCTTCTGCTTCAACACCATGATGATGGTCGGGATACCTGTGCCAAAGAAAATATTGGCGGGGAGGCCGATAATGGCATCAATGTGGTTGTTCTCAATGAGATTCTTTCGGATAGTACCCTCTTCACCGCCACGGAACAGCACGCCATGAGGCAGCACGATGGTCATGATACCATTAGGATTCAAATGATATAAATCGTGCAGCAGGAATGCGTAGTCAGCCTTGCCCTTGGGGGCGAGGCCGAAGCGTGCATATCGGGGGTCTGAATCTTTATCAGTCGGATTCCATGCCTGAGAATACGGCGGGTTGGACACAACAGCATCCACATACAGCGGGGCGTAGGTGTTAATCGGGTCATTCTCATCAAAGAACGGCCAGTCCTCTTCCAGCGTGTCGCCATTGCGGGTAACGATGTTATCCGGGATGATACCACGCATAACCAGATTCATACGAGTCAGGTTGTAGGTATTCTCCTTGAGTTCCTGGGCGAAGTATTTGATGTTGTTATCGCTGCCCATGTAGCGGGCAACACACTTGCCGATATTGATGAGCAATGAACCGGAACCGCTGGTGGGGTCGTAAATCTTTATCTCAGCCCTGTCTTTCAAATGGTCAGCCACAATCTCAGACATCAGCAAAGATACCTCATGCGGGGTGTAGAACTCGCCCGCTTTCTTACCGGCATTGGCAGCAAAGTTGCTGATAAGGTATTCATAGATGAAGCCAAGCACATCGTAGTCCTGCTTGCCATCCATGGGAATATCCTTGATGAGGTACAGCAGGTCGCGAATGGCTTTCGTACGAGCGCCGGAGGACTCACCCAGTTTGGACAGCCCGGTTTCCAGCGTGGCGAAAATCTTATCAAATACCTTCTTGTGGGAGGTGTTGATTAAACGGCTGAAAGCAGAAAGCGCATCGGTCACATTAGCCGCTGTGAAATCATTTCCTTGTGCAATCCATGTGGAGAACAGATTTTCATAGGAGATGAAGTAGCCGATATTGGAGCGTACAAACTCCATCGTTTCGGCATCATCTTCCGTCACATCCGGCAGGAATTCGTCCGTCCAATCGTGTTCTTTCAGGAACTTAACTTGCTTATCAGAAAGAAACTTGTAGAAAATGAAGCCCAGAATATAGTCCTTATATTCGTTAGCTTCGATTTTGGAGCGCATCTTATTCGCTGACTCCCAGATTTTTGACGCGAGCTGCTGCTTGTTCATGTGAATAGATGGAGGAGAGTTTCAACCGACAGTTAGTCAAAAGCATGCATAAAAAGATACCCATTTTGAGGGGGGATTGACAACTGTATATGTTGAACTGTCATGGTGAGTAATTAGCTGCGCTAATTCTATCATAAAACTTGATTATCGGCAAATAAAAAACACGGTTTTGTCTCTGTTTGTCTAGGAAAAGTTAAAGAATTATTCAACTCGTAAGACTAATAATTCTGCTCTTAAAAAGCCCCCCAATTAAACTATAATTATCATGCCTATGCTGTGTGCTGTCGTGTATGTATCCATGCGTCGCTGGGCAGACGTTTTCCATAATTTTTCCATTCTCTTTCTCGCGGATTTTGCTTTACGATGGCCTTATCATGGGTATAGAATAAGCGAATACACATTACGGATATGAAGATACAATCTTGCACGGCAAAGTTATTGAAATACCCCACACTGGCGGCGCTGGCAGCTGTGGCGGGGGCAGCGGGGGCGTGTGAGCAGCCGGAACAGAAACCTGCGGCACCGGGGGAAAATCAGTCGGCGACGGCACCGGCACCTAAGCAAACGCCCCAACCTTATGCGGGGATTGTTGCCCCGGATACTCGGGATGCAGATGCCGAAGAAGAGGAGCCGGTACCGCAGTATTACCTTGGAGAAATTGCTCCGGAGCCGATTGAAGAAGCCCCCCAAAAAAAGCAGTAACTCTCCCTCATTGCAGAGGGGGCTTACGCTCTGTCCTTAGTTCACACCATGTCGGCGGGGGCGCTGCTAGTTGGTTCTTAGTTGTGCAGCGGCAGATTGAGGGTGGGGCTTTGGGGCGGAGTAATCCCTAAGCTGCGGGCAAGGGTGCGCGCCATGAGGCGGTGCCCCAGGGCGTTGGGGTGCAGATTATCGTTCATGAGGTGGCGCGGTGCAGGGAGAGCCGCTGGTGTGGTGGTGCCGGTGGGGGCGGGCTCTGCCGCGGCTATAGCTTCCCACGCGGCGGTGTGGTCCACCAGCAATACTTGCTGCTCTGTTGCAAGCTCGCGAATGGCTTGGGCGTACGCCGGCCTATAGGATTCGCCCGCCAGGGTGAGGCTTGGTGTTTGCAGCACGGGGATGGCGCCTAACGCTCGCACCATAGCCACGATGGTTTGCAAGGAGCGGCGAAAAGTGGCAAGCTCGTGGTGGCGTGTGCCGTCGTTGATGCCGAAGTTGATGAACACAACATGGGGGCGAAACTGCTGCAAGCGCCATGCGGCGTGGGAGAGAAAACCGGTGGCGGTTTCGCCGCTCACGCCGGCGTTGATGACGATATCATTGCTGCGGCGTTTGCCTTGCTCGGGTTTAAGCTCCCATTTTACGATTTCCATCCAGTGCTCGGCAAAGTTGCGGTAGCCGTGGGTGTGCAGGCAGCCGTGGGTGATGCTGTCGCCCACAAACAGCCAGAGCATGGGTGTATCTGCTTGAGCTAATTGCTTGTGTAAGGTGGCGTAGTCGGGCAGGGTGGCATTGCGCGCTTGCGTGTCGTCTGCCGGGGTTGCCAATGCCGGGGCTACAATGAGGCTGAGGACCATGAATAGCAATACGGAGAGAAACCGGTGCATATTGTGTTGGTGCTGAGGGGGGGAGGCTGCTTCTGTGAAGGCGTTTAGTTTCCTGCCGGTGTAGGCGGGAGAATACCCCGGGCGCTCACGAGCCCCGGGACGGCGTTTTGACTCATCAGCATATCCGGTATGCCATCGCCATCAAAATCGGCCAAGGCAATGAGGCTTCCATCACCGCTGCAGATGCGTGTGGTGGGGATATGGCTATGGCCCCGAAGATTGGCGCTGCCGGGTGTGAGGTTTTGATGGGGTTGACGGAGCAAAAGCTGTTTATCTGCCGAAAAACTGATGCTGTTGATTTTACGGCTTTGTTCCTGCGTGGTGGTATAGGTGGCAGCACCTTTGAAATAATAGAGTGCGCCATCGAACGCTGCCACCAAATCCGGGGTGTTATCATGGTCGCAATCCGACAGTACAAAGTGGTTGGGCGTGAGGTGCATGGCGGCTCCGGTTGTGTTCGTAATGGTCGGGCCAATCTCCAAGGCCGGCACATCCTGCCCGGTTACATGAGCCATGAGCAAGGAGCCATCCGGCCTGCGGATAATGAGTGTGTTGTCCTCCAGCACTGCTGCACCGTCAGTCTCAACATCCGTTTGCTGTGTGGTGCGCAGCTGCTCAGGCTCGGAGAAGAGAATCTTGCCGGGTTTGGACTCGTTGATGTAGAACCACAGGCGAGAATCGACCTGTACAATAGCATGCGGCTTTTCTCCCTGCGTATAGATAGCCAGGGGAATGCGATGTTGTTGCGGCGTGCCGGGAGAATAGGAAAGCGGGGGAAGTGGCGTGTAGGCGTCGAATTGCAAGGCTACGGCGCTGCCGGGGCTTGTGAGGAGTGAGGGTGCAGGGGTGGAGGCTTGCGCAGGCAGTGCGCAGCCGGTTATGACCCATGCGGCTAGAGCGGTGCGTGCGCATAAAATAGTTCCGGTATCCATACACTATCATTCTACCATGCAGCCTTGTAATTGCAAGCAAACACTGCGTGCCGGAAGAAATATGTTGCAAATATGCGGTTGACGCGGCAGGGTGGAGCTGGTATAAAGGGAGAGCGCAAACGGTTAGGGGAAGGCGAACTAATCTGGGCTGCGACCGACAAAAACATTACAACATTATCGGATATGCGAAAAATAGAAGTTTGTTGCTCCTCGTTGGATGAGGCACGCGAGGCAGAGGCAGGGGGTGCTATACGTGTAGAGCTTTGTGCTGCAATTACCTGCGGCGGTGTTACCCCCAGCCATGGTACGATACGCAGCGTGGTAGAGGCGGGATTGAAGCTTGATGTGAATGTGCTTATCCGCTCGCGCGAAGGTGGTTTTTGCTATTCGCCCACAGAGGTGGAAACCATGTGCCAGGATATTGAGTATTGCCGCGAGCTGGGGGTGAACGGTGTGGTGATAGGCGCGCTGACCCCCGAGGGCGATATTGATGTGCCCGCCTGCCGCAAGATGGTGGCCGCCGCGGGGGATATGTCTGTAACCTTCCACCGTGCGTTTGATATTTGCCGTAATCCTGTCCAAGCATTGGAGGAAATCATTGCCCTGGGCTGCGAGCGTTTGCTGACCTCAGGGCAGCAGGGAACTGCTGCACAAGGGGCTGCTTTTATTGCGGAGTTGGTGGAGCAAGCCGCAGGCCGCATTATTGTGATGCCCGGTGCCGGTATTAACCCCGGCAATATTGTGGAGGTGGAGCGTGTGAGCGGCGCTACGGAGTTCCACTCCACCTCTGCCGTGGATGCGCCGGACTGCGCTTACCGTGGGCAAGCTGTGTCATTTGCTGCTAACCCGCAGCGCGAGGGAATCATTCGCCACTCTTCTCGCGAGGTAGTGGCTCAGTTGGTGTCGCTTGTTTAACAAGCGGCACGGCTGAGGGGCCGAGCCTTACAGCGACCATAAGTCATACCCGAACGCCCACAGAATCCAGTTGGTGGGGGTAGCGATGCAGGAGAGCGGAATATCCGCCACATCGGCCACCCAGCGCAAGGGCTGCACAAAGGTGTTGGCTGTGTTGCGCTCGTCTTTCAGGAAGCGTTGCACAATGCATTGCGGGGGAATCGCTAGCTCTACATGGAGGCGGTTTTTCGGCACTGTCTTGAGCTGTTTTTTGGGAATAAATTGCTGAATGTAATTCGGCATATTGGGTGCCGTGAGTTTATCTGCCGGCAGCACGGCATAATAATCGCCGTCGTTGAGGGAGGCGGCACTGAATGGGGCGTTATAGAAACGCGGGTACGCCTCTACCGGGCAACCGCCGATTTGGTAGCAGCGGAACCACTTAGCGCGTGCCGGTTGGTATCTTACCCTGATGGCAATGTAGGCCGTATCTCCCTCGGTGTAAACGGTGTACCCGGTTTTATTGCTGCGGTGCTTGGCGGGGTAACGCACCATGGAATTTGCCACGGGAATCTTGCGGCCGATGTTATCCACCGCGCCGCCGGTATCGACAATGGTGCAGGAGGAAAGTGCTATGCAAAGAATTGTGGCTAAAAGTTTGAGGTTGTTCATGGTGCGGTGTTACGGTTTCTGCGTTACGCCCATAAAATACGGGGCGGCAGCGGTATGCAAATCTGTGATAACCCAAATAAAGGGGCGGTTGAAGGTGATACGGTAGCTCTTCTCTTGGATACATTTATATTGAACGAAGGCAGCGGTGGCTGCTGCTGCCTCGGTGCCTTGCTCATTTACCTCGACATAGCAGCGCTGAATGACATCGCTGACGTAGAGCGGTTCCATGCAAAAGCCTGAAAAATCTGCCGACTCCGAGAAAATATGATTCAAGCCGCAGTGGCGGAGCGGGGCTTTGAGGGAGTAGGTGCCGGGATTCAGCGTAAAACGCGGCAGGTTGACATAGGTGGTTTCTTCCGTGGCGGAGGCCAGCGCCGTGCGTATGCTGTGGTACTTTTGCGGCGTGAGGGTTTGGACAAAATCGTTGACATTACCCGTGGGGAGAATGCCGATGAAATAGCCGGGCTCACCCTTATCCTTAGCCGAGCGGTACGGAAGAGCAACGGCTTGCCAATCCTCGCCCTCTGCGTAGTGGTATTTGCCGCTGTTGTACATCATGGCAACCTTAACAGTGCTGCCGTCGGACAAGGTGAAATCCGCCTCTTCGTTGGTAGAGGCAGGCTTAAACGGGTGCAGCCATCGCTCCTTCAGGTAGATGGTATTAGCGGCCACGATTCGGAGGAACGGGGAGATATCGTTGGCGGAAACGATGCCTTTAATCAGCCCTTTCGTGTGTTGGCTCACCCAGGTGTTGATGATGTGGGCGGAGCGATTGCTGTCGGTCTCAAAGGGGGCCTTGATGATTTGTGCTGGGTTGATTCCCTTGCGGAGCTTCAGCGTTTCGGCAATAAAAAGGGCATTAGCCTCTACCGGGGCCATGGCTGTGGCTACGCCGCGTTTGCCCATGGGCAGAGCTGCGAGCTCAGCCGCCGAGCTGCCGCGCGCCCCTTGTTGCAGCAAATGCAGCACGCCCTCCAGACTAGCCGGAGAGAAGACAATGTTTTCCTCTTGCTTAGCCGCCAATACGCTAAAGAGGCGGATGGCTAAACTATCCACCCCGCCACATGCAGGGGCATTGCATGCGGGTGTTTCAGCAAGAAGCTGTGGCGCAATATGCGTTACGGGGATTTGCTGCGCTTTGTCGCACGCGGTAAGCCCCAGCATGATAAGGAAAGCTTTGACGAGGTTGTTCATTCTATAGAGGATAATACCACAGGCAAAGGCATCCGCGAAGAAAATTGTTTATTTTCGCTAAGCTCTGTTAAAGTTTTTAGTTGATAGCCCCACAAAGAGCAAGTTGTGGGGCGCATTAATGTGAGCGCAGCGAACGGAAGTTAAGAGCCCCGGCGAGGGGCGATATATGGTAGCCCGGTGGTGGAGCTGCGCAGCAGCGTAACCCCGGGAAAGATGAAAAAATATTTTGGAACCCCGTTAGGGGTGGCATAATGCGTGGCTTCAATATTTATGCTCTTTATTGATAAAACACGAATAATGAAAGACCTGCAATATAATACCACCCTTTATGCCACCCCTCTGGGGTTCCAATTGATGGGGGTCTAACCCGGGGTTCCGCCGCTAACGCGGCTCCACCCCGGTCTATTTTATGGCGCCCCTCAACCGGGGCTCCGAATTCGGCTTGCTGCGCTCGCGGTATTGGGGAGGAATGAGAACGGCTTACGCCGTGGTGAAGAATGCCCGTTGGGCATAGTGAAGAATCTGCCTGCGGCAGATGGTGAAGAACAGCTTGCGCTGTAGTGAAGAACGCACCTGCGGTGCGTAGTACGGAGGACCGACAAACTACCATTTATCTACTATATAGTTGAACAGAGCCTTTCGCTAAAAAAATCCCCTGCCGATGGGGAGTTTCGGCAGGGGGGGAGGAAGGATGCGTGCGGAAAAGGGCTTACTTCTCCGGAGTGTAGGGAGTGGCAGGAAGCTCTGCACCATTTACAAGATTGGGTTCCATATAGGTATACCAACCATAACGGGCGTACTTGGGCTTCTTGACCTTATCGGAGGTAAGCACCACGGTTTCGCCTTCAATGCGAGCTGTGGCGGGGTGGTACTGCTTGCCGTTGGCTGATACCTCGAAGCCAACAGGAGCTTGGCCGTTGGTTGTTGTAAGGCCCTCTGCAAATTGATAATGCACCGTGATGCTGTCACCCTTGGCGGTGGTCTTAACGGCCACGGGCCCGGAGTAGGGAACGGCAACGCCGTATTGTGTGGCAGCGGCCAAGTCTGCTAAGCGGGTGCCTACCTCCAGCTTGCGGGGGGGATGCACATCGCTGTTCTTGGAGCCTAAATCTAAGGTGGTGAGGCTGTATACCTTGGGAAGCTCGGCTGCTACCATCTGCTGCACATGGCGGAACTCCGGCCAGTAGGCGCGCAGGGGGCTCTTATCGTTAATGCGCGGCAGTTCAACCATCAGGAAGGGCAAGGTGGCATTGTTCAGCTCCTTGCGCCAGCCTTTAATCATGTCTGTAAGCAGCTGGGCATTTTGCTTTTCATCCTGAATCTCTGCATCGCTCTCGCCTTGGTACCAAATCACGCCCGCTACGGGGAAGTCTGTCCACGGCTCAATGCCGGTCTCGAACAGGTAGGCCGGTTTGTAGGGGTGCGGGGCATTCAGGTCGTTGCCAATGTTTTGGCGAGCGCGGCCGCGTACCCAGGCGGACATGTACTTGCTCTCCAGCCAACGCTCTGTGGTGCACTCTTTGTATTTCTTGTTCAATACGGAGGGGGGCATCCAAGCCATCATTTCGGAGCCGCCGAGAGAGGCGTGCACCACGGCTACCGGGGTATTGCCCAGGTGCTTTTGCAGCTCGCGGCCGAAGTAGTAGCCAACAGCGCTCATGCGAGCGCGCGTTTGCGGCGTATTGCAGCTCCAGGAGCCTTGGTACATTTCCTTGTTCTTGAGAATGTTTTGCAGCTTTTCATTGTAGGCACTGGCGTTGGTGTGCACCTGCGGCTCGGAGTGGTAGAAGCGGAAGAGCGGGGTATCCGCCTCCTTCAGCGAGTTGGTGTCGCCTGTTTGGTTGAGGCGCCAGAGCATGTTGGATTGCCCGGAGGCAAGCCAAACCTCGCCCACGAGTACATCGGAGAGCACCAGCTTGTCGTCTCCCTGTGTTACCGTCAGCTCTTGGCCTTGGGCATTGGCCTGCATGGGGGCAAGAACCGCACGCCACTTGCCTTTCTTGACCTGAGCTTCAACGGTTTGCCCGTTGAAGGTAACTGTTACCTTGCCGCGGCCATCGCAAGTGCCGCTGATGGGTACCTGTACCCCTTGCTGCAACACCATGTGGTCTGCATAAATCTTATCTGCAGAGATCTCTGCCTGGGCCACAGCCGTGGCTAAAGCCGTCAATATGATGAAAGAGCGCATCTTCATACTCAAACTATACTATATTAGCGGGTATTTGGCGAGAAAAAAATTGCAGCGGCAGCGTAGGCGTAAAAAACATCCCCGAATCGCAGTGCGAATCGGGGATGTTTAGAAAGGAGATTTGGGGGAAATCAGAACTTGAATTCGTCTCCGTAGCCGTAGTGTTCGGCAATGTAGTCCACGTCTTTATCGCCGCGGCCGGAGCAGTTGGCAAGGATGGCGCCGGTGCCCATCTCGCGGGCTTTGCGCATGGCAAAGGCAATGGCGTGGGAGCTTTCCAGCGCGGGGATGATACCCTCGTAGCGGGATAATTTGAAGAAGGCGTCCACCGCCTCGGCGTCGGACACGCTCTCGTACTTCACGCGGCCAATGTCGCGGAGGTAGGCATGCTCAGGGCCGACGGAGGGGTAATCCAATCCACTGGCAATGGAGTAAACCGGGGCGGGCTCGCCGTTTTCATCTTTGAGCATAATGCTGTTGAAGCCGTGCATAATACCCTCTTCACCAAAGCTCATGGAGGCAGCGTGGTCGCCCAGCTTCTCGCCCTTGCCGAGGGGCTCTACGCCGTAAATATCTACCGGGTCGTCCAAGAAGGCGGGGAACATGCCCATAGCGTTGGAGCCACCGCCTACACAGGCGCAAACGATGTCGGGCATAATGCCGGTCATTTCAAGGAACTGCTCGCGAGCCTCGTGGCCAACAACCATCTGGAAGTCGCGCACCATCATGGGGAAGGGATGCGGACCCAGCACAGAGCCAATGCAGTAGATGGCCGTCTTGTAGTCGCGCTGGTAGGCCTCGAAGGCGGAGTCTACGGCCTCTTTGAGGGTTTTAAGCCCGTGGGTCACACTTACCACGTTGGCACCGAGCATCTTCATGCGAGTGACGTTGGGGGCCTGCTTAGCGATGTCTACCTCGCCCATGTGGATTTCGCACTCCAGGCCGAAGTAGGCGGCTGCAGTAGCCAAAGCAACACCGTGCTGGCCGGCGCCGGTCTCTGCAATAATCTTCTTTTTGCCCATGAACTTGGCTAACAGGCCTTCACCCATGCAGTGATTGAGCTTGTGGGCACCGGTGTGGTTCAAATCCTCGCGCTTCAGGTAAATTTGGGCACCACCATTAAGGCGAGACAAACGCTCGCAGTGGTAAACCGGAGTAGGGCGCCCCTGGAACTGCTTGCGAATGCGGCGCAACTCATTAATAAATTGAGCAGAATGGCAAATGCTGTTGTAAGCCTCTGTAATTTCCTTGAAGGCGGGTTCAAGTTCCGCAGGCAAATACGCACCACCAAAACGACCGTAGAAGCCGTTTTTATCGGGGTGGTGGCGAAGATAAGTTCTGAAATCCATAACGAAAAAAATTGCGGTGACGATACTACCGCATCGGTCATGAAAAGACAAGCAGAAAAAGTGTCTGTTTACAAATGTTTGCAGCAACTTTTTTTTGTGTTGATTGAATAGCGGCTTGAAAAAATCTGACGAAGGAGTATAATAGGGCACCTTCCATGAAACTTCCTCTCTTTACAGCATTGTTGTTAAGCGTTTCCGCTGCTTTTGCCGCGGAGGAACGCGGCGCTGTAATGGTGCAGGAGGTGACGCCGAGTGTGCCTTCCTCTCATGTGGAGCCTGCCAAGGAGCTCTTGCGCATGAGTTTGGATATGTGGTTTGTGCTCTCCGGGGTGTATGATAAGCGCAGTGCCGATGAAGCGGCACCGCAGTTCCGCAAGCTGATGGATGATGCCGTGGCCCTCTCTGAGAAGGTGTATAGCGAAAGTGCATTTGAGGGAGAGGAGGAAAGCGAAACGCACCGCCGATTGGATGAGTCTCTGACGGAGCTGACGGAAGAGTTTGTGGGGCTTTGCGGCAATCGTTGCTATGGGTCGGAGAAATTGCTGACCGAATTCCGTTATTCCGTAGAGATTGGGTTGATGGGAGATGATTGCTCACCGCTGCTGGAGGAGCCCCGCCCGCTGCTGACAGAGAATGAGGCCAAGAGCGAGCTGCTGCGTATGAAAAAACTGGTTTTGCCCGATAAGGATGTGCTTATTGTGCTGCAATCGGTGAACGATGCCGCCTCTGCTCAATCGGCAGCCATTCGCTTGCAAAGTATAGCGGCACGGCTCAACACGCTGGTGCCGGAGGAAGCCTTGGCTGAGCGCGATTTTGCCCCCAAGGCCGGCTCCCGAGCCCGCAAGGCTTATGCCCCCATCGAGCCCTTGCTCTGGGGGATACGCACAGAAATTGTGCGCATCGCCTCGTTGCCCGGTTACCACAAGACAGATTTCGATTCTTTTTCCGAGGCACTGGAGTGTGTCTTTAGGAGCTTAGCCGAAACGCATTATCACTTCTTTGATGAAGTGTTTGACGATTCCTTTCATTCCGATTTGGATGAGGCTCTGCGTGAGAATGCAACAACTTCAAATTAACATTACATTATTACAACAATGCCCATCTCTGATTACTTGGTAACCATAGGTCTTGAGGTTCACTGCCAAATTAAAACGGCCACGAAAATGTTCTGCTCCTGCCGCGCCGGGTTCGGTTATGAACCGAATACGAACGTGTGCCCCACTTGCTTAGGCATGCCCGGTGCTTTGCCGGTGCTGAATGAATATGCCATTGAGCGCACGGTGCTTACCGGGTTGATGCTCGGCTGCTCTACGCCGCCTGTCTCTAAGTGGGACCGCAAAAATTATTTCTACGCAGACATGCCGAAGAATTACCAGACCAGCCAGTTGGATTTGCCCTTGTGCATTGGGGGCGAGGTGCCGCTGTATTCTTGGGCTTTCCCGCCGGATTGCAAGGTAAAGGCAGAGGGTGCTGTTGTGCGTACTGTTAAGCTGGACCACATTCACTTGGAAGAGGATGCCGCAAAGTTGACTCACTACGGTTCCTACTCTCTTGTGGACTACAACCGCGGCGGTACTCCGCTGATGGAGATTGTATCTGCCCCGGATTTGACCAGCCCGGATGAAACATACGCCTACCTTAAGAGCTTGCAACAGATTCTTATCTGTGGTGGTATCTCCGATGCCGATATGGAGAAGGGACAAATGCGCTGCGACGTGAATGTTTCTCTGCGCCCGAAAGGCCAGAAGGAACTGGGCGCTAAGATTGAGATGAAGAACATCAACTCCATGTCTGCTGCTCGCCGTGCCCTGATTTATGAAATTGCCCGACAGGCAGAGGAATTGGATATGGGCATTGCCCAGGTGCAGTCCACGCGCCGCTGGGATGATGATTTGGGTGAGAGCATTGTGATGCGTACCAAGGAGAACGCCCACGACTATCGATACCACACTTGCCCGGATTTGATTCCGGTGCACACCGCTCCGTATGTTGAGAAGATGCAACAGGAAATGCCCGAACTGCCGGACGCGCGCCAAAAGCGCCTGATGGAGCAGTACGGCCTGCCTGTGGCAGATGCTAATGCCTTGGTGGCAGATGCTCGCTTGTGTGCATACTTTGAAACAGCTGCCGCCGCCTCTAAAGCTCCGCGCAAGGTGGCTAACTGGTTGATTAACACGCTGCCGCCCGTGCTGGCTGAGAAGGAGGTGACGATTGATGATTGCCCGGTAACGCCTGTGGCCCTTGCTGCGTTGGTGGATGTGGTGGAGGAAGGTATTTGCTCTACCAACCAAGCCCGCGAGGTGCTGGCCGTTATGTGGGAGAAGCCGGAGTTGGCAGCCGTGGATGCCGCTGCTTCTTTGGGCTTTAAGAAGGCTGATACCGGAGCCCTTGAGGCTGTAGTGGAGCAGGTGATTGCTGATTGCCCCAACGAGGTGGCTCGCATTCGTGAGGGTAACATGAAGCTTATCAATGCCTTGACGGGTCAGGTGATGAAGAGAAGCAATCCTAAGCCCAATCCGAAGCTTGTTACTGAGCTGTTGATGGCTAAGCTGGGGCTCTGATGGCACCGAGACGAGGCTCTTTGAATTTGAACCGGTGTTCCTTGCATGAGCACCGGTTCCTTTTTTAAGCTCTATGTTCCTTTTATTTGACTGCAACAACTTTTTTGCCAGCTGCGAGCAGGTGTTTCGGCCTGACTGGCGGAGGCGCCCGCTTGTTGTGTTGTCGAATAACGATGGCTGTGTCATTTCTCGCTCACCGGAGGCGAAATCCATGGGAATTGCCATGGGCGAGCCCTATTTTCAATGCCGCGAAAAGTTGGCAGAGGCCGATGCTGTCGTATGCTCTGCAAATTTTGCCCTGTACAGCGATTTGTCCGGGCGAATTATGAGCATTTTAGAGGATTCACTGCCGGAGGTGCAGCAATACAGTATAGACGAGGCTTTTGCCGTGGTGGATGATGGTGATTGGGAGCCTTATTGCCGCGAGCTGAGGAAGAAGATTCGCCGTTGGACGGGGATTACCGTGAGTGTGGGGATAGCGCCCACCCGCACGCTGTGTAAATTGGCGAACGAAACGGCCAAACACCACCCCGAGATGCAGGGCGTGTGTAACTTTTGCAGCGCAGACAAGTGGGAGCCGTGGCTGCCGTCTACCCCGGTGGAAGATGTGTGGGGCGTGGGGCGTAAATTGGCACCGCGCATGCGTTCCTTCAGCTTGCGAACAGCGGCGGATATAGCGGCGGCCTCATTGGATTGGATGCGCCGCCGTTTTGGGGTGCACGGCGAGCGCTTGACCTTGGAGTTGCGAGGTAACTCCTGCTTTGAGGAGGAGAGCCAATCGACTCGCGGGCAGGTGATGGTATCTCGTTCGTTGAAGGAGGGGGTAACAGAGCTGTTGCCGCTGCGTGATGTACTGTGCCAATTTGTGGAAAAGGCAGGGCGCATTTTACGCGATGAGCAGCTGATGGCCTCGCAGGTTTTTGTGGTGTTGCGTACATCCCGCTTTAAGGATGCGGCGCAAAGCTATTCATCGCATCAGGGCGTGAGCTTGCCCCATTATACGGATGATACTCGCCTGTTCATTCGCTGCGCCACAGCCTTGCTGGAGGCCTTGTACAAGCCCGGTTATGAATACAAAAAGATAGGCGTGTTACTGACGGGACTGGAGAAAGTGGAAAATGTGCACCCTACCTTTGACCAACCGGATGTTAAACCCTCGCGCTTAATGAAGGTGCTGGATTCGCTGCAAAAGAAAGGCCACAACATCGGGTTTGCAAATTACGGCAACCAGCCCTTGTGGCACAAGGAACATTTGTCGCGAGGGTATACGACTAATTGGGCGGATATTCCGGAAACCTCTCGGGATTAAGCGCTGAGCTTTTTGCGTACAAGCTTGCCGGTGGCACAAGCAAGGACAAGCAGGAAGCAAAGTGCAACTGCCCAATCCCCGGCAATAGCAAACAGGGTGAAGCCTGCGTTGCGATCCACCGGTAATACGGCAAAGCTGTAACCTGCTTGGTGCTCGTTTTCCTGGCGGTCGATAAAGGCTCCGTTGGGAGCAATGGCACAGCATACGCCCATGTTGGCGGCTCGCACCATCGGGCGGCGCAGCTCAATGCAACGGAAAGCGGCATTGCGAGCCTGCTGGGCACCACATGCGGAGTGATTGAACCAGCCGTCGTTGCTGATATTGACGATAACTTGCGCCCCTTTGCGTACAAACTTGGTGAGCTTTGTACCCACTGTATCTTCGTAACAAACAGCGGGAATAACGCCTACGGTTTCATTCGTGCCGGGAACAGGTACGCTGAGTGGCGTGTTGCCCGTGCCGGGGTGAATGCCATCTCCTACTTGGGTGCCTGTTACCTCGCTATAGGTGCGCTGTATCCATTCGCAGCTATCAGCCAAAGGAATATATTCGCCAAAGGGCATGAGGTGTTGCTTGGCGGCTGAGCTCATGCTCTGCACCTCGGTTCCGGGAATACAGGCCATAGCATTAAGCATGCCTTCCATCTTTAGCTCGCCGTTCGCTGTCGGCACCATGCGGTGCATGTCGGCTCCTGTGAAGAGTACCGCATCACGGTTTAACGCTGTGCGAAGTGCAGGGAGGTATTGTGTCAGGAAGTTTTCTGTAAGACCGTGTTGGTAAGTCAGGTAACGGTATTTAGCGTAATCCTGAACCGTGGCGGTGGTAACGGGGCGCTCATCCGTAAAGATTTCATTCTTGATTAAATCTAAACTCAAATCGCATTCCAAGGCGCTTTCCGGCCAAATCACCCATGCGGGGCGGTGAAGTGGGAAAGCCAGATTCTGTTTATTGTTATGAGCAACTGCCATCTGGCGGCGCAGCACGTCCTCCGAGGCGGCGATTGTTTGCTCAATGAGAGTTTGATTGAAATCGGAGATACCTTGGCGGCGCTCGCGGATTTTCTCCTTTTGGTCTTTATTGATTTGTACGGCCAAAACGGGTACGCTCAGCGTGCTGTCCTTTCTTAACAACGCATTCTGTGAGTATGATTTGGAAATAAACATGCCCCCGAGGAAGAGCAGAAACAGGACCAGCATGCAGCCGTAAAAATCCCAGATTCGGCAGTGGCTGCCACAGCCCTTAAAGTAAATGTACGAGCGGCGTGCTGCACCCCAAAGAATAACGGTGGTAAATGCCGGTATGAAGGAAAGCGCCGTGGTACCGATAAACTCAGCCCATTGCACCATGGAGAGCCCGTGGTACATGCCCATGCCCAAGGTGTTCCAACTGAAGGCAAGGGTACCGCTGGAGCGCATCCACTCCACACAAACCAAGAGGGCTGCCACGCCAGTAGCTGTGCCTACTGTGCTGAACAAATCGCGCCAAGCCCAGTCTGCCCACGCTTGCTTTTTCTTTTCCGGGCGCAGTCCCTCCGTTGCCGGCGCGGCTTCTAACCGCGGGCGAAGTACTGTGGCAACCAGCCCTCCCCACAAGCCGATAAGCGCCGAGTACACGGCCATAAGCGGCAGAAACGCAATGAGCAGGAAGAGCCAGAGGGGAATATCAAACACGTATCCGACCTCATGAATCCACCAAAAGCTGGTGCTGTACCACCCCATGCCGTATAGCCACCCCATGCCAAAGCCGCGTTTGAAGGATGCTTTGCCCAGCCACAGGATGGTCAATATCGGCAGTAAGGCCACCCATACAAGAAAGCCTATATCGTATGGCTCAAAAGCCAAGGCCATGATGGCGCCGCTAAACAGGCTCCATAAGCCGCGATTGAGAAAAATCTTTTTAAGCAGGGAGACAAGGGGGGATGTACTCATGGCTTCGTATTATTCTTCGTTGTTGTCAACGAGCCCCTTTTCAATGGTGGTGTAGCCTAAGAGGAATTTCTCTCGCAGGTTGGGTTGCTCCGGGATAATCGGGCTGTAATACACCTCTACGCGCCACAAAGCCTGGCTTTCCTCCAAATTGTATTTGCGGAATTGCTCTCTGTTGTTGATAAGGGGATTGCCCTTAAAGGCCGGGTAGCCATAAATGAAGATGTTCTTGCCTTCGGCAAAGTAGTAGTTTCTGTCTGTTTCCTCTACTTGGCCGTTTTCGTACAAGAAGGTAACGGGCTGGCCAATCATAGCGCCGGTAGAGTCGTGGAATTGAACGTAAATTGTACCGTTGCCGGTGCATTCCCCCAGCTGAATTTTGGCGTAAGGTGCGTGGGAGATACCGCTCATGGCTAACCATTGCTGAGATGACACGTCCTCCCATCCGGTGATGATGTTATCAATAACCAAATCATGCCCGTACCACGGAAGCTCCGTTTTGCGTTCGCCCCAATCAGAGGTGGGAAGGTCGCGGTACATGTAAGCCGTGAAGGTTGCTGCTCCGGCCAGCACCCCTACAAACAGACAGATGCAAATGAAATTCAGAATGCCTATTTTTTTGATGAAGTTTTTGCTCTGTTGTGATTTTTTGGCTTGCATGCCCCTATTTTGTACCTAAAAATGCCTTGTTGCAACAAAAAAAGATTGCATTCTGCGAAAAATAGGTAAAAATAGTGTCGGATTACAGAACATCCCTCATACACATTATGGCAGAAATCGATGATAAGAATGAAAACAATGTGCCCGGCAAGTTCTATGTAGACACCAACTGCATTGCTTGCGGTCTGTGCATTGCCAATGCTCCGGATTACTTCCGCGAGGACGACAACGGTAATTCCGTCGTGTACAATCAGCCCGATACAGATGAAGGCGTAGAGGCATGCGAAGCTGCCATTGCCGATTGCCCCGTACAGGCTATTGGTGACGATGGTGAGTAAAGCCCATTTTTCCCGATAATTTCAGCCGGTTCCGGTGGTGTTTAACCGCCAGAACCGGCTTGTCATCTGTATGGCCTCACCTTCTCCCAAAAAGCGCAGGCGGGTTCCGGTAGAACCGGTGCTGCCGGATACGCCCATCCCCACCGGCAATGCCGGAGAGCCACCGCGTTATTGCGAGATGCGCGCGGAGGACGGCACGCTGCGCCCGGCTCGGTTTATGAGTCGCGGAGAGCGAGAGAAGGGGCAGGTTGTGTCTGACTTCTTTGGAATTTTGCCCGCCATGTCTTTAGATGCCAATGTGCGCGGGGTGGATTCCGTACTTGTTTCATTGCTGGAGAAATTGGACATCAGTGCTGCGGAGTTTGCTCCGGAGGTATTGGCTGATGCCTGGCGAAAAGCTGCGGGAAATTTCTTGTCTACCCGTGCAGAATTGTTGACGATAGCTGATAAAAAAGCGCGTATACGCACCGCCCACCCTGCGGTGAGGTACGAGCTGAATCAGCGTAAATCGCAAATTATTAAGGCACTCAATGCGGTTTTAGGGGAAGGCTGCGTGACCGGGGTGCAGATAATTCACGGTTGACGCAAATTTGCCGAGTTAGGCTCATTATACTCTTGCATGTGAAAAAAAAAGGAGTATAATACGCGCTCACAAAGCAAATCAGTAGCACTATGAGTAACGATTTAGCACAAAGAGCACAGCAGTACCATGAGGAACCCAGACCCGGCAAACTTGAAGTTTTGCCCTGCAAGTCTTGTTTCTCTATTGACGACCTGACGCTGGCCTACTCCCCGGGTGTTGCTGAGCCCTGTTTGCGCATTGCCGAAGACCCCAACACCTCCGCCCTCTACACCGGGCGTGGCAACTTGGTGGGTGTTATCAGCAATGGTACCGCAGTACTTGGGCTGGGCAATATCGGTGCCCACGCCTCTAAACCCGTGATGGAAGGTAAAGGCCTTCTGTTTAAGATTTATGCAGACGTTGATGTTTTCGATATCGAGTTGGACATTAAGAAGCCCGAGACTCTTATCGAAGTAATTAAAACGATGGAACCCACCTTTGGTGCCATCAATTTGGAGGATATCAAGGCTCCTGAGTGTTTCATTGTAGAGCAGCGCCTCCGCGAGGAAATGAATATTCCCGTTTTCCATGACGACCAGCACGGTACAGCCGTTATTTCCGGCGCCGCCTTGCTGAACGCCGCTCACCTCACAGGCCGCTTGTTGCAGGACATGAAGTGCGTTGTTTGTGGTGCCGGTGCCGCTGGTATTGCCTGCGCTAAGTTCTACATGGCCTTGGGTATTCGCCGTGAGAATATTTATATGTTTGACTCCAAGGGCCTTATCCACACAGGCCGTTTGGATTTGCACCCCACTAAGGCCATGTTTGCCCAGAGTGAGGACTGCACCTTGGAGGTTGCCTTGCAAGGGGCTGATATCTTCTTGGGCCTTTCCAAGAAAGACCTGCTTAAGCCCGAGATGGTGAAGAGCATGGCTCCCAACCCGATTATCTTTGCTTGCGCCAACCCCGACCCGGAAATCACCTACCAGGCCGCTAAGGAGGCTCGCCCGGACTGCATTATGGGTTCCGGCCGCAGCGACTGGCCGAACCAAGTGAACAACGTAAGCTGCTTCCCCTACATGTTCCGCGCTGCTCTCGATATGCAAGCCACTTGCATTAACGAGGCCATGAAGATTGCCGCCTCTCGCGCTTTGGCCGATTTGGCCCGCGAGGAAGTACCCCAGTGCGTGGTGGATGCCAACGGTGGTGTGCCGCTGAAGTTCGGTCATGACTATGTGATTCCGAAGCCCTTCGATCCGCGCATGATTGAGTATCTTGCTCCGGCCATTGCAGAGGCCGCCGTTATTTCCGGTGTGGCTCGCCGCCCGATGCCGGATAAGGATGAGTACCGCGCCCAGCTGAAGGCTCGTGTTGCCAAGGTGCACGAGCGTACGCATGCTTTGGTAGACAGCTACAAAGCATAAGTTATCACCCTTCAACACAGCAACAGAGTTTATGCACCAACGATACAGCAAAGCTCTGTTGCTGTTTTCTTTGCCCGTGTTGCTGGCAGCCTGCGGTGAAAAGCAGGAGCCGGCACCGCAGCTTACTCCGCAGCAGATGCACGAGCGCGTGCAAGCCTTGCTTAAACCCAATGTAGAGTCTTCTGCCACGGAGTATAAGGAGGCGCTGTCGTTGCTTCAGCGCTCCGCTGCAGCGGGGTATTTGCCGGCTCAGGTGGATTGGGCCGGTGTGTTATTAGAAGGCTCAAAAGACGGCTCTGTGCACAAAGACCCCGAGCAGGCCTTCCAATGGTATACTCGTGCTGCTAAGCGTGGCAGTTTGGTGGCTACGCATAACTGTGGCATGATTTTGCGTGATAAAGGTCTGCTTGCAGAGGCTATTCCGTATTTTCGTACGGCTGCTTTGGGTGGTGTGCCCGAGTCACAATACCAATTAGGCCGTATTCTGCTGCAGCAGGGCAATCCCGAGGCTCTTGGCTTTATTCGTAAGGCGGCAGAATCTAACAGTGCTGCCACCGTTGCTGCTGCTGCCTTCACCTTAGGCCATGTGTACGGCAAAGGCAAGGCGGGTGTGCCTGTCGATGCTGAGCAATCAACACAGTGGTACATACGTTCAGCCAATGCCGGCGACCCCCGCGCGCTCTATATGGTTGGCATGATGTTTTTGGTGGGAGATGGTGTGCCACAGGACGCGCAAAAGGGAGAGTCCATGTTGCGTATGTCCGCCGGTCAGGATTACCTCCCCGCTATCCGCATTTTGATTGACCACATATTACAGTCTCCCGATGAAATTGCAGCGTGGCAAAAACGCGAGCAGGATTTGAGCAAGAAAAAGCAGTAGAGTTCATTCTAAATAATAAGAAGCCCGACCTTACAGCATGCAAGGTCGGGCTTCTTGTGAGAGGGTAGGGAGTTATTACTCCGCGACTTCTTCAGTCTCTTCCTCTTCTTCTGTATCTTCTTCCTCCTCTTCCTCTACAGCTTCTTCTTCAGCTGTTTCGTCGGCAGGAGCAGTTTCCGTTACAGGAGCAGGGGTGTAGTTATTAAGGCGCTCGGAGATAAAGCCAAGCAGGTAATCAGAGCCGAACACTTCTTTCGTGATGTGGCGAGCAGGCTCAGCACCGGGCTCGGTAGCCGGCATGTAGAGCACGTTGGTGGGCACCTGGGAGCGCCCTAATTTGCTCATTTCAGCATCGATAGCTGCATTAGGCTTGGTTTTGTCGGCACGCATGAGCACGACCCCACTCTTTTCGAAGACGCCGCAAACCTCTGCGGAGTAGGCTAACTTCTTGTTGGATTGGCAGGTAGCGCACCACTTGGCAGTAAAGTCAACATAGACGGGGTGACCCTCTTTCAAGGCCTGTTCCATCAGCTCGGGGCTCCATGTGTTCCAAATGGGTGTGCTGCCCTGAGACACGGTGTAACCGGCTTGCGTCGGCTGGGGCTGCACCTGGGGTTCAGTGGAGGGCATGGTAGCCATAATGCTCAGAACGAGCAGACCGAGAGCAATGATACCGCCAACCAAGCGAGTCTTAGCACTCTGGTACATGGGGCACCAACGGCCATATACCCAGAAGGCACAAGCATAAATAGCCATACCGATGAAGAGCATCATGCGTGCGTCGTCGCTTACCATGGCTAAGTAGGTGTCCATAATCCAAGCGGCAGCTGCAAACAGAAGGAAGGAGAGACCCTGCTTGAGGGATTCCATCCATGCGCCCGGGCGCGGCAGGAACTTCATTAAGCTGGGAATAGCACCGAGCAAAATGTAGGGGAAAGCCAAACCAACACCCATGAAGCACAGGGCAGATACCATCTCAACATCCGGCAGTGCGAGGGCAAGCGGCAGAGCAGAGCCCAAGAACGGAGCGCTGCAAGGCGTGGCAACGATGGTAATGAAGATACCCTGGAAGAAAGAGCCAAGCAAACCTTGCTTGTTTTGCAGGCCTTGGCCGGCACCTGTGGCACTCACGCCGATTTCGAACACGCCGAACATGCTCAAACCAAGGGTGAAGAGAAGCAACATGATGGCGTAAACCACCCACGGATTTTGCATCCACATGGCCCAGCTGCGGCTGTTGGCATCTGTGGAAAGAAGCAACAGAATAGCAAGTACCAGGAAGGAAAGAATAATGCCCAAGGAGAAAATAGCAGAGTGCATGAACACCTTGCGACGATCACCACCGCCCATCTCCACAAAGCTCATAATCTTGAGACCGATTACGGGGAATACGCAGGGCATAAAGTTGAGGATGAGACCACCCAAGAACAGGGAACCGACGATGAGCAGGAAGCTCGTTTCCGTAGGTTCTGCAACCGGGGCGTTTTTATCAGCGGCAGCTGTCTTAGCGGAGAAGTTGATGCTAACACCGGCATGCTTACCGTCGTATGTGAGGATACCCTTGAGCTCTTGGAGCTCCTTGCCTACCAGCTGCTCGTTGAGCACAGGGTGCATCGGGTCCTCATTCTTGTTACGCGGCAGGTTGAGGGTGTAGCCGGTCTCGGTCTTGGTCAGCTGTTGCTCAACGGCGGGGTCAACGCAGTTGTCCTCTGAGAAGAAGTAAGCGTTATCAATCTTCTCAACACCGGAGATAGAAAGCGTTACCGTGTCGACCGTCTGCGTGGCCGTTACCGTTACAGGAGTGTCGCCTAAGGTTTCTACCTTGGTTTCTTCTGCTGCCCAATCAGCATTGGCGGCGCCATCTCCGGCAGCAAGGTTTACCGTTACTGTGCGGGATTCTGCGGGATTGCAACCATTGTCATTGCAGGTTTGGGCAGAGCTCACGATGGTGAAATCCGCCTGCTGAGGAGCTGTGGCTTCGGGGGTTACTTTCCAGACAGCAATCGGTGCCTCGTAAGAATAGGAAACGCTGAAGTCACCCTGCACGCGGTGCGGTACTTCCCAATAGGGGCCTTCCACCTTAAATCCGGCGGGTGCCGTGAGAGTGGCTGTTACAGGCTCACCAACAGTACCCGGATTGCGCCAGTAGGCGTGGTAGGTGTCAGCCACTTTACCATTGAGAGCAATGTAGAAAGACTCTCCGGCCTTGTAGCTGGCGACACTGGCTTTACCGGTTGCCGTGTAGTAGTCCTGTTGCTGTGCAGCTTGGCCAAAGAAGCCAAAACCGCCGGAGCTACCGCCCATATCAAAGGGCATGGCATCCTGTCCGAATACAGCACTACCCAGCAGTGCTGCCGACATCATGATTGCTCGAACTGAAATCATAACGATATCCTATCATTTTTTTTCTCCTTTCGCAAGCGTGAAGTAAGGGTGTTATTGTAAATATCGACATGAAACAAAAACGGTGCCGCCTTTTGACGACACCGTTGAGAAATAAGAATGGTAAATCAGTGCTTATTGAGCTTTTTTGCGCATGCCGATTTTCTCAGCCGTCCAGTCGCGCATACGGGCAAAGATGGAGTAGAGACCCGGTACCAGGAAGATACCGAATACCGTGGCTAAGAGCATGCCGCTGAAGGTGGTGATACCGATTTCCTGACGGCTGGCTGCACCGGAGCCTGTGGCAATGACCATGGGCCATACACCAAAGAGGAAGGAAATGGCGGTCATCAACACTGCACGGAAACGCATGCCGGCACCGTTAATGGCGGCTTCCTTAACGGGTGTGCCGGCTTTCTCGTGGTCGTCCTTACTGAACTCAACCATCAAAATGGCGTTCTTGGCGGACAGACCAATGAGCATCAGAATACCCAACTGCACGTAGATAGAGAGCGTAAGATTGCAAAGCTGTGCACCCATGAAGGCGCCCAAGGTAGCCACGGATACCGAGAGCATCACCGGGATGGGGGTGGTCCAGCTTTCGTACTGGGCTACAAGGAAGAAGTAGGAGAATACCATGGCGAGGGCAATCAACAGCCCGATTTTGCCATCGTTCTGGCGCTCTTGGTAAGAGAGGTCTTTCCACTCAGCCTTCCACTGGCGGTCAATGCCTTTGCTGCGCTCTTCCTTGTTGATGATGTCCAGCGTCTCTTCAATGAAGTCCATTACCTGGCCGGAGCCGACACCGGGTTGCGGGGTGACGTTGATATCGGCGCACATGTACTGATTGAATCGACCATAGGTGGACGGCCCCATTCTGTAGGAGAGCTTACACACGGCAGAGAGCGGTACCATGACGCCGTTTTCGTTTCTTACCCATTGGTTAAGAATATCGTCTGCCGTACGGCGGTCGCGGGCATCACCCTGAATCTTTACCTTGAAGTTGAAACCATCCAAGGTGAAGTCGTTCACGTAGGAGGAGGCCATCACGCTTTGCAAGGTGCTGAAAATGGTGCGTACCGGGATTTTAAGAGACTGAGCCTTAGCGCGGTCAATTTCCAAGTGAATTTGCGGCGTTTCAGCATTGTACTCGGAGCGTGCCATAGCAATGAGGTCGCCGCGAGCCATGAGGCGCTTGATGACTTCCTTGACCATGTCGCCCATGTCTTTGGGGGTGGCGCTACCACGGGCTTCAAGCACCATGGATACACCGCCGTACAGGCCAAGACCCTGAATGGCGGGCGGTGTAACGGCCATGACGGAAGCCTCGGGAATATCTGCACAGGCAGCGTTAATCTTGTTGGCAATGGCAGATACGGACAAATCCGGGGTGGGGCGCTGATCCCAAGGGTCGAGCTGCACAATAACCATACCATTGCTTTCGCCGGAACCGGAGGCAAAGCTGAAACCACTCTGGGCGGAAATCATGCGCACGCCGGGAATCTTTTTAATGCGTTCCTCCATCTGGCGAATTACCTTATCGGTACGTTGCTTGGCCGTGGCGGTACCTTCCAAGTTGATAACGCAGAAAATGGCGCCCTTATCTTCTGTGGGGATGAAGGAACTCTTCATCATCTCCGGTGTCAACAGGTTGTAGGGGTTGAATTTTTCTTGCTGTTGTTTGCCTTGGGGGGCAGCAGCTGCGGGCTTTTCCGTTTTCCAAATCTCATTCCACCAGGCGGGGGTACCGGAGTAGTAGGCGTAGTTAGCATACAGCACACCGGCAAGAATCAGGATGGTTAGCCAAGCGTTGCGCACCAAAATGCGGGAGCCGCTCAGGTAAATGACCTTGCATTTCTCCATCACCCAGTTGAAGGGGGCAAAGATATATTCGGCCAATTTGTTTTTCTTCGAGCCCTTCGGCTTAAGAATCAGGGCACACAGAGCAGGGGACAAGGTGAGAGCATTGAAGGTGGAAATGCACAGAGCCACGCACATGGTGACGGAGAACTGGGTATAAATAACACCCACCATACCACCGTAGAAGGCAATGGGCACATACACAGCAAGCGTTACTAAGGTGGTTGCAATGATGGCACCGGTAATCTGCTTCATGCCTTTAATAGTAGCCTCGCGCGGGCTGAGTCCTTCTTCTTCAATGATGCGCATCACGTTCTCCACTACCACAATGGCATCGTCCACCAAGGAGCCAATCACGAGAATCAAGCCGAACATGGTCAGCACGTTGACCGTGTAGCCCAGCACGTACATGATAACGAAGGCACCCAACAGAGACACCGGAATGGCGAGGGCAGGAATGAGCGTGGCGCGCCAATCCTGCAGGAAGAGGTAGGTAACAAGAATTACCAAGACCAGTGCAAGCACGAGGGTTGTGGCAATTTCCTTCATGGTGGCCTCAATAGCCTGGGTGGGGTCATAGCCCATGCTCCAGGTTACGCTTTCGGGCATGAGCTTCTCCAGCTCGCGCATTTTTTCCTGCAAGGCAGCAACGGTGGCCATAGCGTTGGCATCGTTGTTGCGCATGACTCGCATACCCACGGAATTCTGCGTGACCCAGCGGCCTTGCTCATCGCGGAAGGACATGCGACTGTAGCCGGAGTTGGTTTCAGCACCCAATTCAATGGTGGCAATATCACTCAGCTTGGTCACGTGACCGTCGTTGCCGCGCTTAACGATAATATTGCTGAACTCTTCAACCGTTTTCAGTCGACCGGTGGCCGTTACCTTGTAGGTGGCATAGGAGTTTTCGTCCTGAGAGCCAACGGAACCGGCAGCCGCTTGAATGTTCTGTGCGGCAATAGCCTCGTTAACATCCTGCGGGGTAATGTTGAGGGCGCTCATGCGGGTGGTGTTCATCCATACGCGCATGGAGTAGTTGCGGCTCATCATCACGTCTGCTTCAGAGATGCCGTCTACCTGTGCAAGCTGGTCTTTCACATTCATACGCAGCCAGTTTGTCAGCTGCAGAATGTCAATCTTGTTTTCATCGCAGGTGAAGGCAAGGAAGCAGAGCATATCGCCGGAGCGCTTGCGTACGTGGTACCCCGTCTTCTTAATATCGTCCGGCAATTTGGATTCTACGGCTTTGATGGCGTTTGATACGTTCACCATGGCCATATCATCGTTGGTGCCGGTAGAGAAAATGAGGGTCAGGGAATAGGAGCCATCATTGGAGCAAGAGGAGGAGAAATAGAGCAAGTCATCCATACCAATGAGCTGCTCTTCCACCGGGGCTGCCACCACTTGCGCCAATTCTTCCGCACTGGCACCGGCGTAGCTCATGCGCACTGAAATAGTGGGCGGCGATACTTCCGGGTATTCGGATACCGGCATCTTGCTCAAACACAGGAAGCCGGCTAACATCATCAAGATAGAGATGACGAAAGCGAACTTAGGACGGTGAATGAAAAATTGTGAAAACATAGCGTGTAAAGTGTTTGAAATTCAAGCGTTAGTTGTTTTCCTGTGTTTGTTCTGTTACCGGAGTGCCATCTTCCAGCTCTGCCAAGGGGCCGGTAATGACTTTGTCTCCGGCTTTCAATCCGGCGAAGATGGGAGTAAGGCCGCTTTCTGTATCGGTGGTGCCGCAAAGAATGCGGGTTACACAGGCGCGCCCGTGCTTCAACGTGTAAACGAACTTGCCGCCTGTATCGGTCAGAATAGCCTCATTCTTAAGCGCAGGCAGATTAATATCGGATTTGCGGTTCACGCGGATGCTTACCACACCACCGGGCTGCAATTTACCGCCTTCGTTATTGAAGATAGCCCAAATGTTTTGCGTGTCCGTAGCGGTCTTAATCTCGTTGTCTGCGAAATGAATGCTGCCTTTTTCGGCATGCTCCGAACCGTTGGCGGAGATAAGAGTTACCTGGGCTTCCTCTCGCATGTTCTCATCGGTCTTGTAGGCAGAGAGGATTTCATTTTCACTCAGGAAGAAGCGAACGTATATGGGGCTGAGCTGTACCAGTGTGGCCAAGGGAGCCTTCATGTCTGAGATGTAGCTACCCTCGGAGAAGAATACGCGGCCGATTCTTCCGTCCATAGGGGCTGTGATGGTACAGCGAGCAAGGTCGTCCTCTGCCAGAATAAGTTTTGCTTCGGCTGCGTTGCGCTTGGCTACAAGCTCGTCATGAGCGGCAAGGGCGCTTTCCGCTTCGTCGCGACTGGTGGCGTTGCGCTTCACCAAGTCCAGCTGTCGGGCATATTTGCGCTGAGCATCAGCAATACTTACATTTAACTTTGCAATTTGGGCTTTGGTTGCATCCACCTCTGCTTGGTAGCGGGTGGGGTCGATTCGGAACAGAACGTCTCCTTTACGCACCAAGTCGCCGTCCTTA
Organism: uncultured Akkermansia sp.; assembly: GCA_904501975.1. Classification (GTDB taxonomy): domain Bacteria; phylum Verrucomicrobiota; class Verrucomicrobiia; order Verrucomicrobiales; family Akkermansiaceae; genus Akkermansia. Next base: position 96,445 of record CAJGCZ010000002.1, on the reverse strand, counting down.
AACTCCTGTTTCAGCAAAATACCTTGTACCAGCGGGCGGAGCTCCACTCGGTTAATAGCCTCGATGCGGGCACCGTGGCACTTCAGCACGGTGGGGTCTTGCATGGTGCTTACGGTTGTGGTGAATACAGGAATGGGGGCTTCTTCCACAACGGTGTGGCCGCTCTGTTCTGCCGTGTCTTCATGAATTGCCTCCACCCCGATAACGGTGTCACCCACGCGGATTTTGTGAGAGCCGTCTGTAATGACTGTTTGACCCTCAGTAAGTCCATTGTAAATTGCCTGCAAACGTCCCTGGATGGAGCCGGCTGTTACATCGGCCTTTGCCACAACGCCTTCGGCATCTACCGTGTACACATAAGCGCCGTGCTCATTGTAGTGAACGGCGGTCAAGGGTACCATGCAAACTTGCTGGGTATCGGTAAGGGAAACATTGAGGGCACCAATGCCACGGGGCGTGAGCTTTTGCTCCGGATTGCTGAATTCTGCCCAGAGGGTGTAAGTATCGGAATCGCCGGTCAGGATGTTGTCTACAATGCTGACTTTGCCGCCGTGTTCATAACGTCGACCGTTTGCCATGGTGAGTCGCACATCTGCCACGTTGCCGATTTCCTTGGGGCCGCGGAAAATACCATTGACATCGTATTGACTGAGCGGGAAACGCACATAGATGGGATCCATCTGCTTGATGGTAACGAGCGATTCTCCCTTCATAATGTAGTTTCCGGGGGAGAACTTAATTCTACCGATGCGACCGGTGATTTGGGCGCGAATGGTGCAGTCTTCTAAGTCCTTCTTGGCTTTTGCTAAATTAGCGGAGGCTTCGATTTCTGCTGCTTTCAACTCTTCCAGCATTGTTTCTGCCGTTTCCGCCTCTTGGGTGGAGGTAGCAGAGCTGGCTGTAAGAGAATCAAAACGATTCTTTCGGTTTTGAGCATACTGAATACGGGCTCGAATTTCCTCAAGAGCGGCTTCCTTTTGCTGCACTATGGCTTTATAGCGAACAGGGTCAATCTCAAAGAGCAATTCTCCCTTGTGGATGATATCGCCTTCTTTGAACAACGGCGGTTGTATAAATCCTTCTACGGCAGCTTTTACATCTACGGATTTGATGGCCTCCATGTGCCCGATGCTCTTGCGGGTAATGCGGTCCATTCCGAGTGTTACTTTCTCTACCTGAACGTGTTGAGTTTTGTTAGGCATTTGGGCGTATAACGCCCCGGCTCCTGCAGCCAATACTAACATGGCAAGTGTCGGTACTCTCATGTAAAGAGATTAGCACTTTATTATATAAAATCAATTCAAAAATGATAATTATGTCAAAAAATTATTGTTGAGTTTGTGCGATTCTATATAGCCTATCTCGCGCCGTTATGCAAGAAGGCCCTCACTCCTTCAGAGCAAGGGCCTCAAGAAAAAATCATTATTTCTGTGGCTTATTTCAAGCGGGGCTTTTTAGGTACGGGGGGTGCGCTGTCCTCAGGTGCCTTATAGGTTGTGTTGGGCAGCCATGTTTGGTTGCGTCCAAAGAAGGCAATCTTACCGCGAACAATCAGGTTCTTACCCTCGCGCCATACCTCGCAACCGTATACCTTACCATTCTTCGGGTCAAGAATCTCGCCGTCTTCGTAGGTCTTGCCGTCTTTCTCCAAGTCCCAGATGATGTGCATGCCCATAATGAGGGGGCGGCCAGGTGTGGCTGCTCGTGCGTTCTTATCCTCCAAGAGGTCTACGATGCGGCCGTAGTATTTGCCTTTGTACTGGTATATCTGTACAACGCTCTTAGCCTTGCCGGTTTCGTCGTCAATGGTGGTCCAGTAGCCGGTAATGTTTGCCAGTGCCTGTGTGGCAAGCATGCCCAGGGTCACTACTGCAGTCATGAGGAGCTTTTTCATGGTATGTGCTTTTTGGGGTTATTGCCTCCTCTAGCTGATAGAGAGTTAGAGTGAGGTCGAGGTTAGTCTACACAAAAGCTAGAGTTAAGTCAAGCCTGTAATGAAATTTTCTCAAATTTAGCAATAAAACGTAGGGGGGCAGATAACTCTGCCCCCCATAGAGAATTATACAAATAGTTGTTTGTACAAGGCTTATTGTATTTGCATTTGGCTTTGAAGCCATTCGGCAAACTCGGGTGCCTGAATGGAAATTTGTTGCATCATGTCCGGAATCCACGGAGTAAGGAAGAACCCGACCAAGTGGAATGAGAGGAAAATAATAAAGAGGCAAAGGAAGGGAGCAGGGCGCTTTTGAGATGAAGCTAAGGCAATAGTGCGAGCCCTGTTATCCCATAGCGTGAGTGTACCTTTAAGGCTCATGCGAGCCGCAATCGCCATTGTTATGATGGAAAGCAAGGGGATAAAGCACCCCATACCCATGATGAAAGCGCCTAAACTGCGAGAAAAACTGCGGTGAAGCGCCGGGGCTCCTTCTCCCATGAGTGAGGTAACGCTGATGCCCATGAGTCGCTTACCCGGTGTGGTACCGAATTGGTGCAACAGGATAGCCTCCAGAATAATGGAAGGCAACCAGAATACCGGTTGAGAGAACAAAAGAAACTCGTTGAAGGGTATCTTGAAGAGGTAGATGATACCTGTCACCAAGCTTGCATAAAGTGCATAGTCTGTAAATCGGGCCAATAATCGGCTAGCGATTCCCGGCGCAAAGTGGCTATTTGTTTTTGGCTCTTCTTTATCGGGAGAAGAGGGCTCTGTGGCGGGCTCTTTGTTTTCTGCTGATTCGGGGACCGTCGGTTCCTTCTTCGGAAGGGTGAATTGAGTCATGAAGTCGGCCAAAGCAGGGAGGCTCTTCAGCGGCTGCCAATTTTCACAGCCTTTATGCCATGCCATTGTGTCCGGGCTGAGTTCACCCATTTGAATACGTGCAATGACATCGGGCACGGTGGCCGGGCCTTTTTTCTCTTTTTGCTCAATCCAGTAGATATCCATAGATGGTGGTGACTAAAAATTAGTTGGAGCGAAGCGCTTTTGCGGGGTCTTGGCGAGAAACGAAGAATGCCGGGATGATGGAAGCGATTGTTACCATGATGAAGGCAATAACGGCTTGCTTAGCAAAGAGCTCCGGTCTGTATACTGCGGGGATTTTAATGCCGTGTGCAGTAATCGGGAAGGGGTCCATGCCGATAGAGGAGAGCATCTCCTGAATCTCTAAGCGATTATGCAAGACAATCAGCGCCAGAACAATACCCATAATGGCTCCCATAATGCCGATGATGACGCCTTGCCATACAAAGATACCTACAATCTTGCCGGGTGTGGCTCCCAATGCTTGTAACACGGCAATCTCTCTCTTTCTCTGCATCGACATAGTGAACATAACTGCCATAATGCAGAAGCTGGCAATGAGGGTGATGGCAGAGAGTACGAAATTCATCATCACGCGTTCATTGGCAATGAGTTCGTAGTAGGGTTTCAGAATATCGGACCACGGGGTAATATTCCAGCGAGTAGGCACGCCTTCGTCTTCTTGCGTTGTCGCTGCTGCGTACTGCTCTTCTTCCGTTACTTCCGGTTCCTGGGCGGGAGCTTCCTCTGTAGCCACGGCTGTTGTTTCATCCGTTGTTTCGATTGCGTCGTAATCAATCTCCTCCACAGGGGGCGGCATGTCCTCCGCGGTTTCGGAGGCTGATTCCGTTACGCGGTAACGGTTAATCAGCTCATGGAAGTATTGCTCAATGTTGCCGGGCGTGTGCTGGTCTTTCAATCGCAAGCAAATACCCATCACATTGTTATCCGTGTAGCCTACCGATTCCTGTGCAACGTGCAACGGTACATACATGTCCGGGCCGGGCATGTTTTCCGGAGCTCGGTATACACCGACAATCTCTAAGTCCACAGGCACAATCAGAGAACGCAAATTACCGATTTCCTTGCCATTCTCAGTGTCTCGGTCCAAGGCGGCCAGTGCGTCAATTTTTGCAAGCCATGTCTCTTTGTCCTCCTGAGTAAGCACGGCGCCGGAGGAAAGCATGTAGTAAAGAGCCATGCAGGTGTTCAGTTCACTTTGGCGCAGTTTGCGAACCACGGGGCGCAAGGCTTGTTTTTCTTCCTTGGTAAGTTCAGTTTTGTTCATCACGGCGCAATAGTCGGCCATGCGCACGTGTTCAGGAATATCGGCATACGGGAGCAGAGCTGCTACTACTTCACGATATTTATCTGTATTCAGGTGTATTTGCCCATCTTTTTCCTCTGCGCCATCAAACAAGCTGCGCATTGTGGGTAAGAATTGCTCGTTGGCTTGAGTCATCATCTCGCCTTCAATGCGCCCCATAATGTCTGCCATTTGCTCAATGTTGGAGCTAATGGGGGTGAGGGTCATTCTGTTGCCCGGTGCAAGGTGCAGGCGTTTTGCAACAGCATAGGAGATAACGCATTTGTTATCCATGCCCAAATCAAAATTGCCGGAAACAATCATGGCGCGCAACGGCTCAATTTGGGAATGATTGTCGGGCTGTACAGAAGAGAAACTGATCGTTGTGTTCAGGTAGGTGTCTGTTTGCGCAAAAGCCATGCCTTCCAGCTTAGCATAGGCGGTAGCCACATTGGGGTGTTTCTTAAGCCCTTCTTCTACCAAAGGCCAATCGCAATCATCCATCGTGATGGGAATGGTGGCCCCGGTGTAGGCATTGGATAAGGTGGCTGTGTAGTGGGGTTGAAGCGCAAAGCCTTTCTTCTCCATCTCAATTTGAAGACCTTCCATTACAGAAAGAACTACGATGAGTACCATCACTCCCAAGGCTACACCACCCAGGCAAATGAGGGTGATGATGGAAAACATCGTTCTCAGCGGGTTCAAATAACGCACCGCGAGCATGAGGCTGAGATTTCGTCTGAGTATCTTCATGTGCCCTTAGTATCCGAGATATTTTCATAAAAATCAAGCCTGAATACCGCCATACAGTATTCAGGCTGATGAGTAAAGTGATGTCAATTTGCTTAGAATGGCAAATCCCCGGTAGGTGCCTCCCATGTAGGCTGCTCGTTTTGGTCTGTCTCTTCGGTGGAAGTGGGCTCGGAGGAGAGGGTTTCCGTGTGCCCGCTGCTAATGACCGGTGCGCCGGGCTGCGGGTCATAGCTGTCGGTGCTTTCCGTTGTTGTTAAATGCGGCGTTTCGCGGCGTGCAACGGGGCGCTTCTTGCCTTCCGGCTTTCCTTCTTCGTCCAGTACGCTCATGTCTACCAAATCTGCCAAGTTGAGGGCGTAGCGAACAATGGGCGGTAGTTCTTTTTTGGAAATATCCTTAATGAGCCAGTTAACTTGCCCGGAAGTGGAGCGGAAGTGAATGCGGCGTGCCTGCATGTCTACGGTATAGATGATGGCATCGTTGAACACGCTGTTACGCTGACGGTTAATGACGTTGCCGACAGGCAGACCGGGCAATTCTGCCATGGCTTTGGCGCGGTAGTCGCGATCGCTTTCGCGCAGGTTGTAACGAGCGCTGTCGATAGCTTGTTTTTCCTGAGCGATGGAAGAGGTAATACCGGCCTTCTTTTCTCGGGCTTTATTCAAGCTTGCCGTGGCTTGTTCAATTTCTGTCTCAAGGGCAGTGATGCGGCCTTGCAGGGTTTTTACGCGCTGAATATTGTTTACCTGGCTTCTGTTGGAGATGATATGATTAAACTCCGCAGAAAGTCGGTCGTATTCTGCGCATGCTTCCTCGTAGGGGGTAGGTACATCGTAGCGCTCCATCTGTGTTTTGATGAAGTAGCAGCCTACACCCAAAATAACCACCAATGTGGATACCAAGGCGATATCCATCCAGTAGGAGGATTTTTTACCCTGTTTCTTCTTTTCTTCAGCTTTGTCGTCTGCCTGGCCTTCTGTAGGAGCCTTTGTGGTTTCCTCTGCGGGAGCGGGGGCGACCTTTTCCTCTTGCTTGGAATCAGCATGAGGAGCATAGACGATGTCCGCAAACTTTTCGTCTTCGTTCTCAGGCTTATTGGTTGAAATACTCATTGTCTCGGGAGAGTTTGTTTTTCTGTTTGCGGGCATCTTCAATTTCGTTGTTGAAGATGGAAGTAAGTTCTTCGAGTGCTGCGTTTAATTGGGCTCGCTTAAAATTACATTTATCCCATTCCTCGCAAAGAGTAACGCAATCAGTCAGAGTGCTCTTTTCTTCGTTGCGAATATCTTGCAGCTTCTTTTCAAGCTGGGCAACGGTTTCTTCCAATTTATCGGGGGTGGAATCATCGGCCTCACGAATATCTTGTTTGAGGCGAGAAATCTCCTGCTTGAGCTTGGCGTTCGCTTCAAGCGCTTTTTCGGTGTAAATCTGATCGGTCTCCTCGCGATTGCAGCCAGTTGTCAGCAAGCTGATGGCTGTGAGAAGAGAGATGCCTGTTAATGAGAGTGTTTTCACAATCTGTATCATGCGTTATTCTGCATGATTCGTCAAGCATGTTTTGTGTCACAAACGGAGCAAGAGACCGTTTACTCCTTATCTTTCGGCCAAAGCGCGGCCAGACGCAAGGTAGCATCATCAGCCGGTGGCGTTAAATGATGGATTTCCTCGCGCGTAAACCAACCGAGCGCATCGGATTCATCGGAGATGATAAAACTTTCGTGTGGGGCTTGGAGCAAATAGCGTATGTCGTAATGCAAATGCTCCGGCTCTCCTGCTGTGGGGCGTGCCGGTATGGTGTGAATATCCACGTCAAATATTTCCGGGCTCAGCGCTGTTAAGCCGAGAATGCCGCTTTCTTCTTCCGCTTCCCGAAGGGCTACCCGCAACACATTGGCATCGCCGTCGGCATGGCCGCCGGGCTGAACCCAAATGCGCAGCTTGTGGTGCAGGGTGAGCAGGGCTTTATCTGCTGCTGCATTGAGGAGCCAAGCAGACCCGGTAATGTGGCCTGCTTGGTGTCCTCTCTCAAAGCAATCCGGCGTTTCCATCACGAATTGGAGCACGCGCTCTGCGTTAGCCCGGTTTTCCGGATGCTTTTCCATATAGCGGGAAAGCTGCGTGCAGAGTGTTGCTCGTTCATCATGCGGATTCATGCCCATGATTGCGTGTTGTAATTAGGCTTCGGGTTGCATGCAACGGCGGCTGGTCACAAACATGAAGAGCAAGCCCACAAGCAAGCTCATCAGTCCGTAGAGCACAAAGGCAGAGGTGCTGGCACCCGAGATAACAGAGGTGATGCAGATAACCAGAACATTGCCCAGAGCGATGGTAAGAGACCAGAAGCTGGAGACAATACTCTTAAGCTTCTCGCCGGCGGCGGTGTAAGCGTATTCCAAGCCCGTGGTGCTTACCAGAATTTCTGCTACGGTGAGTACAAGGTACGGCACACTCTGCCACAGGATGGAAAGTGTGACGCCGCTATCGAGCACACTTTGAATAATAGCCACCATGCCGAATGAGAGACCGGCCAGTACAATGCCGATACCCATTCTGACAAGCGGACTGGCCAGCTTCTTCACCTTCGGATAGACCAACAGCGTGAGCATGGGGATGAGAACCATGACCAGCAGAGGATTGAGACTCTGCATTTGCTCTGCCCCAAAGTTGATATTCAGGTCGAACAGCGTGAAGCTGATTTCCTTCATGGTCTTACCCTGTACCAGCCAGCTGGATGCAGTTTGGTCAAAAAGACTCCAGAACGGAATGACAAGAAGGAAGGTTACCAGAATGCGAATCATATTGCGGGCTCCCTTTCGTTCTTCTGCATCGTAGAGCTGTTCTGTTTCTTCTTTGCTGCAGAAGAGCATGCTGCCTGCTGTGCCGAAGAAATTACGCAATTTCAGCGTTGCGGCAAGCTTAAGCCCTGCAATAACAATAGCTACTGTGTATAAGAAGACTGCCAACAAGGCACAGAGCTTGCTCTGCGTTTCATTGAGGCCGGAGAGTGCAGCAATATCGTAAGCTCCATTGTGGGCACAGGCGGCTAAAGCAAAGATGATGGGAGCCACTACAATGAAACCGGCAATTTTGAGCGCGGTGGATGTTGTGGCGGCAACTTTTTCGCCGCTGAATCGTTCGCAAGCTTTGCGAGCTCCACCAAAGATACGACAGAGCAGGATGCTCATGAACTCCGGCTGTGCGGGTTCCTTGTGCTTATAGGTTTTGCGACCCAGCCAGAATACGAAGGTGGAGAGTGCCATGAAGATGCCCGGAATGGCAAAAGCTATGCCGTAGCCCCAGTTGTCGCGCACAAAGGGGATGACCAGCATGGCAAAGAATGAACCGAAGTTGATGGACCAGTAGAAGGCCGAGTAAATGCGGGTCATGGTCTGGGAATCAAAGCCGCCGGCTTGGTCGCCCACAAAGGCGGAGACGCAGGGCTTGATGCCGCCGGTACCGATTGCAATAATAAACAGACCGGCAAAGAGTATCATTTGCTTGCTCTCAATGCTTGCTGCAAAATCGGACATAGCCAACACGGCATTGCCTAAACAGTAGAACAGTGAGATGAACAAAATCGTTTTGTAGCGCCCCAGGAAACGGTCTGCCAACCAGGCACCGATGAGGGGTAAAATGTAGATGATGGCGTTAAACAGGTGCACAATCTCTTGTGCAGAGTTCTTGGACATCAGCAGTACATCGGTCATATACACCATGAGGATGGCCTTCATGCCGTAGAAGCAGAAGCGCTCGCAGGCTTCATTGCCAATGATGTATTTTGTTTGTGGAGGTAAGGTTGTCATAAATGATGCAAAAGGGGGTGAAATTCTGTTAAAAAAAGCATGAGGCCGGTCTTGGTGCCGAGCCTCATGCTTCATGAGGTAATTTGCTTGAGGATGGATTATTGTTCCTGATTCGGCAGCACCTTATAGCGTGTGTAAGAGGTGCGAATCCATTCCTGCATGAGCTCATCCTTCAACTGAAGAATGCGCAGCTGGTGATTGCTGCTTTGGGGCATCTCCTCGCAAGTTCTGCCGGTGATACCGGTAATGACGGCCTCTGCTGCGCTCTTAACAAGCGGAGCCAAGGTGCCGGATGCAGTGCGACGGAGGGCAGACTCGTGCAGATTGAGCTTGCGCATGCCGGCCTCACTAAGCTCCAAGCCTTGCTCCTGCAGGCGTGCTACTTCTGTAATCGGGCTGTTTTTGAGCTCTGTTACAACGGCTCCGGCAGCGGAGGCAGCTTCAAAGGCGGTTTTCATATCCTTACCGGCCAGCAGCTCATCACCAATCTTCTTGTGCAGTTCATCTGCCACTTTGTAGAAGTTCTCTACGTGCAATTCTGCTTCCAAGGCAGCGCGGGCAGCCGGTTCTGCTTCTTCAAAAGGCAGGGGAACAGACGGTGTGATGCTGTCCGTGCGGATGATGTAGGCATTCTTGCCTTCGGCATCAAGGTAAGCTTGGCTGAATCGACCGGCACCTGTGGTGGACAAATCTTTATTGAATGCCAAGGCGCACAGTGTTGATTCTGTGCTACCGGCCTTGATGGTGGTGTTCAGAATCTCAGAGGTGGTGTCAGCGGTGCACTCCTCGCAGGGGATAATGCGATAATCAATCAAGCCTGAGGAGGAATCTGCGTTAGCGATGTTGTTGGTGATGACTGTCTCCGGGCTTTCCGTGGCAGCAGAGGTAAGCGATTCCTGGATTTCAGAAGCACGGACGCTCAGTTCATTACCATTCATGCCCTCGCCGGCAATAATGTTGATAATGGTAAAGGCTCGCTTTTCGGCTACAGTATAGTTACCCTTGGTCTTTTCCCAGTATGCCTTGATGGCCTCGGCATCAGGTGCCGGTGCTGCGGGGGCTGCGGAAATCGGGAAGCTGGCTGTCCAGCCGTTAAGGGATTGAGCCACTGCTTGGTCAATCTTCTTCTCTGCGGTCAGGTCGCCCTCGATATCAGCTGTTACCATAGCTGTGAGGGTGTCCCAGATAATCATGTCGGAAATAAGGTCGCGGAAGCTGCGCTCTGCGGCATTATCGGCCTGGCCATTGCGATAGCCCACGATGTTCTTATAAGCTTCTGCGTTGAAACCGCCGTTTTTCTGGAAAGCGGGCATGGCGGTAATGTAGGCATCAATCTGTTCTTTAGAAGGAACAATGCCGAATTCCTTGCCGGCCTCGCGTACAAGCAAGCGGTTAACAGCCAGATTTTCCTCCGGTTGCAGAATGCCGATGTTGCCCCACATGTTCAGCAGGTAAGCGGCTTTCAGACTCGGTTCCACCGGGAGGGATGCTGTGCGCTGCAAACGATAGAAAACCATTTCTCTTTCATCCAGCTGGCCGTCGCCGTTCTGGTCGCTCAACTGCAACAAAAGATTTTCAAATGAGGGCGCAGCAAGACGATTGAGTTGATTGAGGTAGCTTTCTGTTCTGTACCCCATGTTCATGATGTCTTGCGGCTTGTGTCGTGTGTCGTTCACAATCACGCGATAGTCGCGTGAAAAGGCGCTGCCGGAATCGCCGTAGTCCATCATGATGAGGCCTACGAGAATGCCGACGATGACAATGACGGCTATTATCAGGTTCTTACGGATGAATTCGAGGAATGTCATGGCTTTTCTTTCTATGACTGATTTCGCATGTGCAAGCTAACGCGAGTATTTTACTTTTAAGCTCTCCCCCTTGCAAGCATGAAAATGCACAACTGTGTCATTCTCTCTTATGTTTCATTTGGGTTGATAAAAATATTTCACTTTTTCTAAAAAAATGCTTGACTTTCGGCGTGCGTAAGTGTAATATCTCGCCGCTGCCACGCATGGCACGTTAGTGCGTGAATAGCTCAGTTGGTAGAGCAGTAGACTTTTAATCTATTGGTCCCGGGTTCGAGTCCCGGTTCACGTATAACACAAAAAAGCTCCGACTTGTTCGGAGCTTTTTTGTATCTTCATTGTTTAGTTTTTCTTGTCAACCTTGTCGCTATCCTCGGGTTCGTCGTCCTTTTGCTGATCGGGATACACCGCCTCGATAAGGTAGGCCGTAGGAATACCTGTGACAAAAAGGGTTATATTGGTGAGCCAACCTGCTGTGGTGCACGCAACTGTCAAAGGTATGTCCACCGCATATAATGCACCGGTGAGGGGCATTACCATGTAATTCAAGGTGCTTCTTTCTTCCGGGATGTACGAGTTGCTTAACTGATGCAATTCTCGTAAGTTATCCTGGGCTGTAAAGACGGTTACAGGTTGTTTTCCTTCAAAATATTTGTGAGATAATACCCATTCATCTTTCTTTTCTTCTTTATAACGAGCTTTGGGTAATAATCGTTGTAATTCATAAGGTCCGAGAGCTCGGTAGAGGTGCACCGTCTCCATGCCCTCTTGGTATTTGGGATAGCTGCTGAGGTACAGGTGCTCCACGCGCGGGTGTTTATCAAAAATCAAACGACTACCCACCTCCCCGCGTGCCGGTACTTTGTAAAAGGTATGCTGCACATAATAGACCCCATCTTTGCGATATATGGGCGCTTTCTTTAAGTCCTCAAAATCGCAGTCGATGTATTCTTTTTTACCAACGGCATCGACGAGCGTGTGTGTGTTCACCTGCGTCCATAGGCAGGAAGTTAATCCCATAGCGCACAGAACGCAGAGCATGAAAGGTTTGAGGAGGTGGAAATGATGTTTCATTGTTTACGATTGTTGGCGATTCATTCCGTTTCGTCCCTCAGTTGGTTAAGGCGATTAGCGGCACGGTTTATAAAGTTGAGGGAGTCCCATCGTTCCAAGGCTGCATCGGGGAGCATGTAATAAGGTTTGAGCTCACGGCCTACCTTATAAGCTTCTTCACGTGAGGTGCTTCCTATCATTTGATTGAATTGGAAGGTATGCAGCACTGTATCTTCAGCAGATACAAATTCCATCACGGACCAGCATTGAGATACTGACATTTGAACAAATTGCGAAAAATGTTCTACCTCCAGCCATTTGTCGAAAGTATGAGGCGGCGTTTGCTGAATCTCTGCCATGATTTCTTTGACTGCCTTAACCTCCTCCTCAGTTAAAGAAATGGTTTCTTCGATACTGCCTTGATAATGATAAACATGGATACGGATTCGGATGGTTGAAGCCTGCGCCGCTGCTTCGCGAAGCTTTTGCGCATCCTCGCCATGATGTTGCAAATATTCCTTGTATTTTGCAGAGGCATCGAACGTAGCATCTGCTTCTTCCAACTCTGCAATCATGCGTTGTTGTATCGTTTCTGTACAACCGGATAAGCTTAATCCGGCAATCAAAAGGAATTCTATTTTTCTCATCCTCATACTGTGAGTTTCTTTTGTTTTTGATTTTAACATGTTGAACTTTCCGCTACAAGTAAAAATGTTCTCATGCTTTCAACTGAAAAGCCATCCGCATAGGGTAATCACCGCAAGGACGCACCACATTGTTGTTATTCGCTTCGATATGTGAGATGGTGTCAACCATACGCAGAAGAGGACGACGAAGCTGCTCCAGAAAACAAGGGTGTAGAGTACGAGAATGGTGTTTCTGAGTAAGATTGCATCCTGAGCATGATACCACACACCGGGTAAGCTGTATAAATAACCGGAACAGGTTATACCGATTATTCCAGCTAACAGGTAGATGGTATGAAATAGCTTTTTCTTGGTAGAGGGAAGCATGGGTAGCGGAGTTAGGTCTAAAAAATCCCGCCTCACCAGTGCTGATAAGGCGGGATATGGAAGCTATATGTATGCCGATATTACTTGCTGAGGAGTTTCTCGAGCAAGGCCTGTGAGTTATCGGCAAGTTTGGACGGATCCTCAAGCATGCCTGCGCGCAACAAGGCTGTGTTAATCAGCTGGCCGGCCAAAAGTTTGGCTAATTCCTCGTCTTCTGTACGGAGGGTGGCAAGCTTTTGTACAATCGGGCTGTGAGGATTGAAGGCAATCTCCGGATGCGTTTCCGGAACGGGTTGCCCCATAGCTTTCAGGTAGGCACGCACTTCCGGTGCCACATCGTCGGCGCTTTGCAGGGCAATAGCAGGGGCGGAGGTGACGCGATCGCTGATGGAAACCTTGCTGAAATTCTCAGCAAAGGCGCTGCTTACCCATTCCGTCAGCTTGTTGCCTTCTTCTTCACCCAAGGCGGGAGAATCTGTCGGTGTATCCAACGGGGGCAGTTCCAGGTCTGCTCTGTCAATGGACTTAACCGCCTTGTCGTCTACCTTCATGATGCTTTCAATGACGAACTGGTCGCCACCATCGGTGAGGAAGCACACTTCAAAGCCGCGAGCTTTCAGGGCATCCAAGTAGGGGCTGTTCTCCAATTGAGCACGGGAAGCACCGTAAAGTACATAAATGTCCTTTTGGTTTTCCTTCATGCGGCCAATATAATCGGCAAAGGAGGTAAGTTTGCCGGGCTCGGTGAAGGTGGATTCAAAACGCAGTAGTTTGGCAAGCGCTTCTTTATGCTCCCAAGAGGTAACAATACCTTCTTTAATGAAGCGACTGAACTGGCGCCAGAAGGATTCATATTTCTCGGTGTCGTCCTTAGCCAGCGTTTCCAAGTGTTTGATGAAGCGCTTGGTAATGATGCCGGAAATGCGGCGGAGCAGGGAGTTATCCTGCAACATTTCGCGGGAGATGTTAAGGGGCAGGTCCTCGCTGTCTACCACGCCGGTCAGGAAGCGCAGCCACTCAGGCAGCAGATTCTCCGGCTTGCTGTCGATAAGAACCTTGTGGCAGTATAAGGAAACATTCGGCTCACAACGGCCAAAGCCCATAGCTTCGGGGCTTTCCTTAGGCACATAGAGCACGGAGTTGAGGACAATGGGGGCATCGGCGCTGAAGTGCATCCAGGTCAGCGGCTCTGTTTCTGTATGACCGATGAACTTGTAGAACTCCTCATATTCCTCGGTGGTAACATCCTTCTTGTTCTTCATCCAAATAGCTTGCACGGTATTGATGTGCTCGCCGTTAAAGTCGATGGGGAAGCCAACGAAGTTACTGTACTTGCCAATGATGTAGCGCAGTGTGTGCTCTTGGGCAAAGTTGTGGGCGTCTTCCTTAAGGTGAATGAGGATGCTGGTGCCACGGGGTGTATCAGCCGGGGCTTCCTGCAATGTGTAGCCCTGCTGGCCGTCGCTAATCCATGTAACCGGCTTAGCTTCGGGCTGCCATGAGCGTGTCGTGACCTCAACTGAGTCTGCGGCCATAAAGGCACTGTAGAAACCTACACCGAACTGCCCAATGAGATCTTGTGTGCCGCCTTGGCTCTCCTTCATGGCCTCTAAGAACTTCTTAGTGCCGGAGTGAGCAATGGTGCCAAGGTATTCGATAACCTCTTCTTCGGTCATGCCGATACCGGAATCGGCAATGGTGAGTGTGTGTTTTTCTTCGTCGGCACTGATGGTGATGCCGAGTTGGCGGGCCGGGTCTGCAATGGCTACGCCGGTCAGTTGCTTGAGACGCAATTTTTCCAAGGCATCGGAGGCATTGGAAACAAGCTCGCGGACAAATACTTCGCGGTCGCTGTAAAAGGCGTGGATAACAATATCCAGCAATTGGCGGACTTCTGTCTGAAATTGATGTGTCGTGCTTTCCATAATAGTAATCTTGTGGGTAATTCTACTCTCATTTGCGCCTGCGTCAACCATCTTTCGCGGCATACACCACGAATCTGTGGCTATAAGGTATCCTCCTCTTCGGGGAAATCTGCCTTATCCCAGTTGAAAAAGATGTAGGCCTCTCGCCGCGAGAGGTTGCGCAGATTGAGGTATCGGGTGCGCAGAAGCGTGCTGTCGCGATGCCCCATTTCTTCCTGCAAAAGAAACAGGTTGTGAAAATACTTGAGGTGCATACTGGCAAAGGTGTGGCGTAGTACGTCTTTTTGCCAGTCGTCAAACCCGGCACGGCGTCTTAATTTTGCCCACATGCGGTTCCAATCGTTAGGGGCTATAAGTTCATGGTCTTTTTTGCGGAACTCTTTGAGGCGTAAAGCGCCGCCACGTAACGGAATGGCTCTTGCACCGCCGGTTTTACTGGCGTGGCTTTCTATGTATACTTCTTTTTCCCGGAAATCAATGTCCCGCCATTGCAAACGCTGGATTTCGCCGGGGCGCACACCGCACCACAGCATGAGTCGCACGGCTGCTTGCATACATTGCATATCCGGTGAAAGCATGGCTTTCATTAATGCTGCAATTTGTTGTGTTTTCAGGATTTCTATTCGCTCTTCTTTAACGCGCTTACCCATGATGCCGGAAACGGGGTTTTTCTCGCACCAGCCTTGTTTAATCGCTAACGAAAAGATACTGTGAAGAACGCTTTTGGCTTTCAAAAATACATGTCCGCTGGAGTTAAACTCTTTCTCTAAGAGCGCGCGGCACTCTTTGCGCGTAACGCGGCGAATGTCTTTATCCACCCAATCTGCTACAGTGATAAAACGGTTAATGTATGAGCGAAGGTCTGCTAAGGTGCTGGGGCGTCTATGAGCACGCATGTGCAGGCTTTCTTCTGCCGCCTCTCGGAAGGTGGCTTCATCATCATTGTCATTCAGATACTTGAGACCTGTTTGAATAACTTTTCTGTAAAGGGCTACCAAGTTTTTTTTGTTCAAATCGGTAGCCTGTGCTATTTCCGTGAACTCAATGAATAATCGCAGTATGTCCGTTTCATTAACGGGTAGATTAATGCTGCCCAGGATAGGATAAGTAGTCATGCGTGATTGTCATATCACGCTCAATTGTTGAATTTCAACCCTTTTTCTCTTCCCATTCCGGTAGCTGCGTGTCAATAAGCCATGGTGTGTATTCTGCAGGTATCTCAGATTGAATGGCTACACGATGCCCGTCTGCAGGATGGTTGAATGCTAAACGCCATGCGTGCAGCATTAATCGCCCCGGCTTTGCCTTTTGTCGCTGCGGATGCGCATAAATCGGGTCCCCGATGAGGGGGTGCCCCAAGTGGAGCATGTGAACGCGTATTTGGTGTGTGCGCCCTGTGTGTAGTGTACACATTACTAAAGAGCTATCGCTAGAGGCATCATGCTTCAGTACGCGGTAATCCGTGATGGCCGGTTTACCTGCACCGGGATTAACAACCGCCATCTTGAGACGATTAACGGGGTGTCTGCCGATATTGGTGAATACGGTGCCCTCCGGTTCTTTGGGGCAACCTTGTACCACGGCTAAGTAGATTTTGCCGGTATCTCTCTCAGCAAATTGGGTGGTGAGTGAGAGGTGGGCGCGGTCGTTCTTTGCAACGACAATGCATCCGCTGGTGTCTTTATCCAGTCGGTGAACAATGCCGGGGCGTTCTACGCCACCAATTCCGGATAAATCCCCGCAGTGGAAGAGGACGGCATTAACCAACGTGCCATCCGGATTGCCGGCGGCCGGGTGCACTACCATACCGCTTTCCTTATCTATCACAATGACATCGCTGTCTTCATACAGAACATTCAGCGGAATATCTTGGGGCTGGGCTTCGGTTGGCTCCGGCTCGGGGATATTGACCTCAATGCGCATGCCTCGCTCAATCGGGGTTTTCGCTTTTGACGTTTTGCCGTTAACGGTGATTTCTCCGGATTTGATGAGGGCTTGAATACGCGCGCGCGACAGCTCCGGCAGTTGGCCTGCCAAAAACTGGTCGAGTCGTGCACCGATTGAATCTTCTGCGATGATGAGCATGGCGATTACATGCCTGTGGGGTTATCTATAAAGACGGTCGGCAGGCCGAATTGTGCCTCCAGCAGGGCTCCGAGCGATTTTACACCAAAGGTTTCCGTAGCATAGTGGCCGCCAAAAAGAATATTGACGCCCAAGTCTTCTGCTGCGTTTTTGACCCAGTGATTCTCTTCGCCGGTGATGAAGGTGGTGTATCCTTTCCCGTGGATTTGGTATATGCTGTCGCCGGCGCCTCCGGAGCATACAGCAACGCGACCGGCCGGAGCCGACGCATCGTGAATAACGCCCGTAACTGTGCTGCCGGTGATTTCTGCAAAGCGCGCTTTCAGTTCACCTACGGTGCCGTGGAAAAGACCGGCCACGCCGATAAGGGTGCCGTGGTAATCGACCTCCGGTGTGCAATCCGTCAGGTTCAGCGCGGCGGCTATGCCGGCGTTATTGCCCAGTTCGGGGTGCAGGTCTAAGGGCAGGTGGGCACTGTATACAGCCAAATTATGGTTCAAACACGTGGTGATTTTCTTTTTGAACCACCCGGTCATTGGTTGTAAGCCGCACCAGTAAATACCGTGGTGCAAGATGAGCAAATCTGCACCGGCAGCTACAGCATCCTCGATGGTTTTCTGTGAGCCATCTACCGCCAAGGCTACTTTAGTGACGTGGCCGTTGTTTTCAACCTGTAAACCATTAACGGCAACCGAGGCATCTTTGATTTCGTGGATGCGGAGTTTGTTGTCCAATAACTCCGTGATGTGAGAAAGCTGAATCATGGTAAGTTTATTTAAGGTTGCTATTGTTGTTCATTTGGTTGCGCAAGGCGATTTCCTGATGCAGGCGTTTGTTAAACTCGCCGGCCATATCGTAACCTGATTCGCGCAGATAATGGCCCAGAGCGGCAACTTCTACCAAGCGGGTCATATCGCGCCCGGGGGCTACAGTAAGTGTGAGTTTTGTTATATCGGCTCCCAATATGTTCGTCTTGTTGCGGTCGAGCCCCAAGCGTTCGTGGTCGGTCATTTGTCCGTTGGAGAGGTGAATGAGCAAATCTAACTTTCTTTCTTTGCGGTATGCTTTCAGGCCGAAGAGGTTTGTAACATTGATGATGCCGATACCGCGGATTTCAATAAAGCCGCTGCTCAATTTAGGAGAGGAGCCAATGAGCTCACCGCCGATGTTGCGTATCTTTACCATGTCGTCCGCCACCAGTGAAGCACCGCGTTCTACCAAGCCGAGAGAAATCTCGCTCTTGCCGATTCCGCTCTCCCCGGTAATAAGAACACCCACGCCGTTTACATCTACCATGCAACCATGCAATGTGGTGCTTTCAGCAAACTCGTTTTCCAGAATAATGGTGGCTCTGTTAACAAGCTTAACTGTTGGCAACGGTGTGCTAAAGACGGAGACTGCATATTCATCTGCCAAGCGAAGCACATCACTGGGTATGTCTTCATTTCTCGTAAATACCAGGCAGGGGACATCTTTGGCAAACAATTTGCGCAGTCTCTCTTCGCGGGAATGGCCTTCCATGGTTTCCATGTAGGCTATTTCTGCAGCGCCGAATACCTGAATGCGCTCGTGGGCAAAGTAGTCGAAGAAGCCGGCTAAGGCCAATCCGGGGCGGTTGAGGGTGGGCTGGAGAATGCGCCTGAATGTGCCTAACGGACTATTGCGCAGCTGCAGCTCCAGCGTTTTGCCGTGGTTCTCGTAAAATCGAGCCACGGAAACGCTGTCAACCTTTTTAATCGGTGCCTGTTTCATGAGTGGAAGAAGGTGTTATCAGTCAACCTTTTTACGGCGTGTCGTTGTTTTGGTTGCTTTGGTGGTGCTTGCCTTTTTCTTTTTGGGCGCAGCCGGTTTTTTAGGCTCGTCTTCTTTTTCTACTTGGGGTGCCGTAGAACGGAAGTCGATTTTATCCGTGCCTTCAGGGCGAACCGCCTGAGAGATAATGCCGGCGGCCAAGTCGCCGCGAAGTATCGCTTCGGCAATGGGGTCTTCCAGCAAGCGCTCTATAGCGCGGCGCATAGGACGCGCACCGTACTGCGGATCGTATCCCTTGTCTACCAGCATGCTTACCACCTCCGGAGAAAGAGAGAGGGTGATTTGCTTGGCTGCAAGGCGGTCGATAAGTTTCTGTGCCTCGAGGACGACGATTTGCTCCAAGTCCTTACGCTCCAGCATACGGAAGACAATCAATTCATCGAATCGATTGATAAACTCGGGACGGAAGTGCTGTTTTGCGGCTTCGGCGATGCGCTCTTTCATCGTTTCATAGTCGGCTTCTTCGTTATCAACGGCGCCGAATCCCATTCTGCCTTGTCGCGTAGCCAAACTGGCGCCCACGTTGGAGGTGAGAATAATGATACTGTTGCTGAAGCTTACCTTGCGGCCGAGGGAGTCCGTTAAGCTGCCGTCTTCCAGCACTTGTAAGAGCAGGTTCATGACGTCCGGGTGCGCTTTCTCCACTTCGTCAAACAGAATGACGGAGTAGGGGCGGCGGCGTACTTGCTCTGTCAGCTGACCGC
Organism: uncultured Akkermansia sp.; assembly: GCA_904501975.1. Classification (GTDB taxonomy): domain Bacteria; phylum Verrucomicrobiota; class Verrucomicrobiia; order Verrucomicrobiales; family Akkermansiaceae; genus Akkermansia. The sequence continues at coordinate 77,386 of CAJGCZ010000002.1, read as the reverse complement.
CGTCTCTGTGCCCCACATAACCGGGAGGTGAGCCAATCAGTCGGCTTGTGCTGTGTTTCTCCATGTACTCGCTCATGTCGACCTGAATGAGGGCTTCTGCCGTGCCGAACATGATTTCTGCCAGGTTTCTGGCCAAGTAGGTTTTACCCACACCGGTCGGCCCCATGAAGAGGAAAGAGCCGATAGGACGACGCGGGTCTTTAATATCAGCGCGGCTGCGGCGTAAGGCTCGGGAGATTGCAGAGCATGCTTCCATTTGGCCGATAACCTTGTTTTTCAGCGTTTCCTCCATGCGCAGGAGTTTTTCTGCTTCTTTTTCTTCCATTCGGGCAAGGGGAATTCCTGTCCATTTGGAAATTACGGCCATGACATCTTCCTCGGTTACAACAAGGGAGTTGTCGCGTGCGGATTCTTGCCACTCGCTGACGGCTTTTTGGAAGTCTGCCTCAAGATCCTGCAATTGGTCGCGCAAGGTGCCGGCTTCTTCAAAGAGTTGTTTTTCAACCGCTTCTTTCTTGCGGGCCTCCATTTCCTTACGTTTTGTCTCGTAGGCCTTGAGGGAGGCAGGGCGAGTCATGCGCGCGATGCAGATGCGGGAAGCGGCTTCATCCATGACGTCCACGGCTTTGTCCGGCAAAAATCTGCCATGCAGATAGCGCTTAGCCAAGTGTGCGGCTGCTTCAAGCGCTGCTTCTGTGTAGCGAACATGGTGGTGTTCTTCGTAGCGCGGGGCAATGCCTTTCAGAATTTGCACTGTATCTTCTACAGAGGGTTCTTTTACCTGCACCTGCTGGAAGCGTCTCTCAAAGGCTGCGTCCTTTTCTATATGCTTGCGGTATTCGTTAAGTGTGGTTGCACCGATGGCTTGAAGCTCGCCGCGTGAAAGTGCCGGTTTGATGATGTTGGAGGCATCCATGGTGCCCTCAGAGGAACCGGCACCCACCAGAGTGTGCATTTCGTCAATGAAGAGAATGACGTTGCGGTTGCGTTGCACCTCTTCCATGACGGCCTTGATTCGCTCCTCGAACTGGCCGCGGTACTTTGTGCCTGCTACCATGAGTGCCAAATCAAGAGAGATGATTTTCTTTTCTCTTAAAAATTCCGGCACATCGCCTTCGACTATCATTTGCGCAAGTCCTTCTACAATGGCGGTTTTGCCGACGCCTGCCTCGCCCAAAAGAACCGGGTTGTTTTTTGTGCGGCGGCAAAGAATTTGAATGACGCGCTCAATTTCTGCACGACGCCCAATGACGGGATCGAGCTCACCGGCGGCGGCTCGGGCTGTCAGGTCACGCCCGAAAGCATCCAAGGCAGGGGTGCCGGGATCTCTGTCTCGGGAGCGTTGTTTACGCAAAAATGAGTTTGCATCCTCATCGTCATCCGGTCCGTAATGATTGCCGCTATTGGAGTTGGCATTGCGGTCCGTCATGATGGAAGGCGGGGGCTGGGTGCCTACCTCGCGGATGATATTCTCTTTCGCGTCTTCGTAGTTTAATCCGGCATTGAAAAGGGCGTCTCTTACCAAGCCGTTATCGTCCTTGAGCATGGAGAGTAAAATATGCTCGGTGCCTACGTAATTGTGGTTAAGCTCTTTAGCTTCAGTGGCGGCTGTGGAGAGTATGCGCTTCACTCTCGGTGTGTAGGGCAGGGTGCCATCTGAGCCGGATGAACTGCCTACGATGATGGAGGACTCAATCGAGTGAATGAGTTCCTGGATGTTGACTCCCATGTTTTCCATGATGGTGACAGCCACGCCCTTTCCGGTCTTCAGCATGGCCAGCAGGATGTGCTCTGCGCCGATATAGCAGTGGTGGAAGCGATCCGCAACGCTGCGTGCCGCATTTAATACAAGTTGGGCTCTGGGTGTAAAATTGGGTATGTTCATGTTATTGCTCGTCTGTTAATGCTGACTGGGCTGCTTTGTAAAAGTCTGAAAGAAGTTCAATTTCTGCCAGTATGCTGCAATTGATGAGGCAGCGCATGGAGTGTACCAAGGAATCTGTTACTTGGTGTTGGTATTCTGCATGGTAGGGTGCTGTTTCCAGCATATATTCCGACAATTTGTCCAAGAACTGAATAGGACTGAGTGTTGTCGGACGTATGAAACCGACGCTAAGCCCTAATTTGAGCATGGAAATTGAGGCGAGAAATTCTTTGTACTCCATACGGCAGGCGTAGCGCATGATGCCGTAAGCACGGTTGACTAAGTCCGGAATCATGGAGGTGGTTTCCGGATTCTGAATGAGACGGTTGCGTACCTGGCACTCGCGCGTTTGAAGAGCGGTGGTTATTTGTTCGAGCATTTCCGCCACTTCTTCTTCTTCTCCCTGTGGAATGGGGGCTGTGTACACAACAAACAGATTGCCGGCGTCGTCGCCCAGGTTTTGGTAAAATGGTGAAATGGAGAGACACATTTTCTCCAAAGCTCTGTTTACTTGCTGCATCATGTTTGCAGTTACCAAGCCCGGAAGATGAAGAATGGTATAGAGCTGTACACTGCACCCTGCTTCAGTCGGGAGGCTGGTGAGGTTGTCGCCATGAGCGTTGGTGGCAAATTGCAGCTTTTGCTCCAGTGCTGCGGTAATTTTTTCAGCGCGCTTCAGCACGGGAAAGCAGTTGTCATCCGTCGCAAAGAAGTGCATTACGAGATGCTCTTCTTCGTTAATCATGAATACAGTGTCTTGTTTGCCGTTGATGACGATGTGGCAGCCGGCTTGGCGGGCTGCCATACTGTGGCTGATTTGCTTGCGCTCTAAGAGAACGCGGCGTTGAGTATAGCTCAGATTGCTCAGCTCTGCGCTGAAGGCGGCTGTTTTATTGCCGGGCAATTCGAGAATGACCGGCAATAGAATGTCGGCTACAGCCTTGCGCCCTTCTTCTGTGCTCCATCCCGGGAAACAGTGACCCGGTAAATTGCGAACAACTCGAGCCATGGTGCCAAGAATGACCTCGCCACCTGCTCCTACGTGAGAAAACCACGGCGGTCGCTTGTTTAACAGTGCTTTGAAAGATTTAGCCATGGTGCAGGGGGTTAGTTCAGTTCCTTAAGTTTGTCTCGCAACGCGGCAGCTGTTTCGTAATCTTCCGTTGCAATGGCTTCCTTCATCCGTTTTTCAAGCTGCTGCTTTAGCTGCTCCGGTGTGAGCGCGGATTCTTCTACCGCATGGTTGTCGTTCGCTACCAAAGTGCCTTTCAATTCTGCCTCAAAGGTGTCGTAGCAAGCCGGGCACCCGAACCTTCCGGTGCGGCGATGATTTTCTCTCGTAAAATGGCACACCGGACATTCGGCTAACATGTCAAGCGTATTCTCCTTGCTTTCAGGTGCACCGGCATTCACTGTATGCCCTGTGAGCTCTTTCACGATTTCTTCTACCTTTTTTTTCAATTCCTCGGGGAAAAACTTTTCTGCGAACGATAGTGATTGCGGGTCAAATAAGCCTTTTTTCTTGGCACACTCCTCACACAGGATAAGCTCTGTCACTTGTCCGTTAACAATTTGCGTCAATTGCATAGACGCGCGCTTTCCACATATTTGGCACTTCTTCACAGCCGCGTATTATACTACTTTTGCAACCCTTCTTCCAGCCTGTAGCGTGTCTTTCTGTGTCAGTGTTATTTATTGAGGAAATGTGCGGAAAATCTGATTTTTTACGACGTTTCGTTTTGTTCCCACGCTCGTAGATGATGATTATGTTTATCTTTTACATGAAAAAATGATTTTAGACTGGAAATTTTTAGAAAAAGGCGTATAATCTCCGCGCTATGTCAGAAGAACAAACTGTTAATACCGCTCCGGGTTCCTCAGAAGAGGAATTGATTGCTGTACGCCGTGAGAAGGTTGACAAGATTCGCGCTCTGGGGGTAAATCCCTATGGCTGCCGATTCGATGTCACGACCGATCCCGGTTCACTCAAGGCCGATTTCTGCGAGGGTAAACAGGTGAAACTTTTGGGCCGTATTACCGCATTGCGTGATATGGGCCGTACGCAGTTCTTCTCTATCAGTGATGTGCGCGGCAGCATTCAGTGCATGCTCACGAAGAAGGCTTGCACCGAGGAAACTTGGGCTTTGTGGAAGCTTTTGGAGCGTGGTGACTGGATCGGCGTGGAGGGTGAAACCTTTATTACCCGCACGGGTGAGCCGTCTGTTCGTGTGGATTCTTTCACTGTGCTTTCTAAGGCTTTGCGCCCCATGCCTGATAAGTTCCACGGCCTAGCCGATATGGAACTGCGCTATCGTCGTCGTCACCTTGACCTGATGAGCAATGCCGACAGCGCCGATCGTTTTGTCAAGCGCTCCCTTATTATTCAGGAGGTTCGTCGTTATCTGACGGATCGCGGATTCTTGGAAGTTGAAACGCCGATGTTGCAGGATATTGCCGGTGGCGCTTCCGCCAAGCCGTTCGAGTCCTACTACAATGCTCTCAAGAAGGCTGTAACGCTGCGTATTGCTCCTGAGCTTTTCCTTAAGCGTTTGCTCGTGGGTGGTTTCCCCAAGGTGTTTGAACTGAACCGCAACTTCCGTAATGAGGGTGTAGACCGTCGTCATAATCCTGAGTTTACCGTACTAGAGGTGTACGAAGCCGGTGGTGATTTTGAGACCATGGCCGAGATGATGGAGGAGATGATTTGCACCGTCGCAGAAAAGGTGTTCGGCACTCTTAAGTTTGACCAGTACGATGAGAACGGCGAAGTTCGTTGGACTGTAGACTTGACTCGCCCCTGGCGCCGCGCCGATTATAACGACTTGGTGAAGGAGGTTGCCGGTGCTGATTGGTTTGATTTGACACCCGAGCAGCGTCGTAGCCGTGCAGAAAACGACCTTCACCTGCAAATTGGTGAAGAGTTGGACGATACGGCCGTCACTCAGCAGGTTTACGAAAAATTGGTGGAAGAGAAGCAGGCTAACCCGCTGTTCGTATGCCATGTTGCTCGTGACCTTGTGCCCTTGGCCAAAGCTAATCCGGAAAATCCGGAGGTGGTAGACGTGTTTGAGCTGGTAATGAACGGTCAGGAGCTTTGCCCCGGATACTCTGAGCAGAACGACCCCGTTGAGCAGCTGGAGCGTTTGATGCACCAGGCCGGTGAGGAAACACAGAAGATTGACTACGATTTCGTGGAGACGTTGGAAAGCGGTATGCCCAGCGCCGGTGGTATCGGTATCGGTATCGACCGTTTGTGCATGCTCCTGACCGGCGCTTGCTCCATCCGTGATATCATCTTGTTCCCGCAGCTCAAGAATCGCAGCTGATAGCTCCCGAATCTTTATCCCCCATTCTCGCAGTTGTCCGAGGATGGGGGATTTTCTGTATCGACTGCCGCAATTTTTTATCTTTAGCGCCTCCCATGGCGGATTTTGCTTGATTTGGCGCAGATGTTGTGCTATTCAATGATAAGCGTGAACGCCGTCATTGCTCAGTGGATAGGAAAACGAGAACACCAGGAAGATTCTTACTTGGTGCGGCATTATCCTGTAGGCACACTTGCCGTTGTGTGTGATGGCATGGGCGGGCACATGCATGGCGATGTTGCCTCTAAAACGGCTGCTGCCTCCTTTGTTGAGGCTTTTGAGTCCGAATTGGATACCCCTATCCAAGAGCGTCTTATTCATGCTTTGGAGGCGGCTAATCGAGCCGTAGGTCGCATTTTTAAATCCTCCGGTGATTTTGGGGGCACTACGCTGGTAGCTGCTTTTATCAGCAACGGTGTGCTGTGGTGGATTAGTGTAGGCGATTCTCCGTTGTATTTGTGGAGAAGGGGGCGCTTGGTTCGTTTGAATGAAGATCATTCTATGCGCTCCGTCTACATGCAATATGTGCAGGCCGGTTGTTTGACTTTTGAGGAAGCGGTGATGCGGGGCCATTCGTTGCGTTCTGCTGTTACAGGGCACGCCATCGAGTTGATAGACGCCTCTGCAACACCCTATCCCTTATTGCCCGGAGACCGTATTATTTTGACCTCTGACGGCACAGATGATTTGCTTTACGTTGCAGCCTTACCGGAAAGCGTTAAAGCTATATTTGAGGAGCGTACCGGTAATCTTTCCACTCGCTTGGTGCAGGCTTGTTGTGAATTGGATGAACCACATGCTGATAATGTCACTGTCATTAGCATGGACTGGGATAACTGAGCTCTAATTTTCCAACATATACTTGTCAATTGTAGAGGACTTTGTGTCTCTACTTCATGAACGGAAATTGCCTTACACACGGATACGCAGATGGTCGCTATGTGTTGCCGCCGCTCCCTTATGAAGTAACAGAGATGGAGCCGGTGGTAAATACACAAAATCTGCTGTTGCACCACGATAAACACCATGCTGCTTATGTTGCCGGAGCAAACGCTGCAGCAGAAGAATTGCGCCGCATTAACAATGGCTCTCTGGGCGGAGAACTTGCCCCGTACTGCACGCAGAAACTTACATTCAATTTAGCAGGGCACATTTTGCATACCCTCTATTGGCATAACTTATCTCCCTTGCCGCAGGATTTGCCGTTTGGGCTCTTAGCTGATGTGATGTCTCGCTCTTTTGGTAGCTATGATGCGTTCTACCGCTTGTTTACGGGCGTGGCAGAAAATGTACAAGGCAGTGGCTGGGCCGTTCTGGGGGTAGATTCAGTGAGCCGTCGATTAATGGTATGCGGTATCACGCGTCATCAGGATGTGCTGGTGCCGGCGTTTATGCCTCTTTTGGCTTGTGATGTTTGGGAGCATGCGTATTACCCGACTTGGAAAAACAATAGAAAAGGCTACATAGAGGCGTTTATGCGCCACATCAACTGGAAGTTTGTATCTCAACTGTACGAAAACTTAGTCTGATATGAGTACTACATCTACTACTACAATTAAGCCTGTTGCCAATCATTGGCTGGGTGCTATTTTGGCTATGGCAGAGCTCATTTTAGGGTTCCTGATGCTGAGTTTTCCGCTCCTGCTGGGGGCTGCTGCTGTATGGGTGTGCGGTGTGGCACTTGTTATCATAGGGCTTGTGCATTTATGGCATGTCTTTACTATGGCCGGAAAACGAGTTTGGAGCCTAGTGTCGGGTATTATTTATCTGATATTGGGTAGTGCTATGGTTGTTTTGCCGGTTGCTTCATTAATGTATATCACGCTCGTTTTGGGGCTTTGTTTGCTCATAGGCGGCGTAATGCGTCTGTTGGTTGCTATCTCCATGCATAAAGAAAGCGGTGCTGTGTGGCGTTATTTTAATGCCTTTGTATCTATGATACTGGGTGCTATGGTTGTATGGGGGTGGCCGGATTCTTCTCTCTGGCTTGTGGGAACCATCATAGCAATTGAAATGATTTTCTCAGGCTGGTCGCTGCTGTTCATTTCATTGGCTCCGACGGAAAAAACTGCCTAGTTCGTGTGCCTAAAAAAGCGCTGTTGACTTGGTGTCAACAGCGCCATCATGTATTTTTACATCAGTCGTTTAATCGATGATGGAAGGGAATATCCATTCTTTCCCGTGGCTTGTCAACTTGCAGCACGACAGGGAGCATCGTACGCTTGAGCGCAGAGGAAATAATGCGTCGCTGGATGGAACGAACGGAATTTTCCTCAAAGGGGCACAGGTGGTCATGCAACAGTGAGGAGGCACCGATGTTTTTGTCTGCCAATTCGTGAATGATGCGGTCTTGCTCCGGAGAAGCCGGCTGTTGGAGCGTGCCGAACAAGGCAGGGTATTGCTCTTTGTAGTAGGTGCTCAGCAGATAAGCGTCCATGGCATACAGGTTGCCTAAGGGGGCCAGGTAGCCACCAGCGTTTCCGTACAGCACGAAATTACCGGTCATGATGTCGTGTCGTGTGATGGCGGTGAGCGGCATCAGTCCGTTGGCATCGGCGTAGGTAATAAGCGTGGTATTTTGAATACGCTTCTCCAAGTCCTGGTCTTTCTGCTCTTCGATGCTGTCTGCAATATCCTTGCACACATCGTTAAGGCGGATGTTTTTTACATTGACGCCGAGGGTGGATACCGTAGACTCTTGCTCCGAGAAGTTCAGAGTATATACTTTGTCGGAACCGAGAGCTTTTGCGCTTAATACAGCTAACAGTTCGGCGTAGGGGCTATCTATGTTGAAACATACACCTTCGTAGCCGCTGTTCTTAACAGTATCTCGAATGCCGATGATGAGAGCTTCACTGAGCAATTCAACTTCAGAAGGGAGGCTCTTGGCTGTAATAGTACCGTCGATGGTGCAAACTTTCGCCATCGGCGTAAAGAACGGAAGGCGGGTTTGTACCATACCGTTGGGAAGGTAGATGGCCGAACCTCCACCATAAATAACACCATTGGAGGCTCCGACATGTTTCACGGAAACAACAGGTATTGCATTTTCCGAGGCTTCAAAGCGGTGTCTTTCTTCAAATTCCTTAGCACTTGTTGCGTACCAGGGGCATGTGCCCATGTGCACAATAAGGTCAGGAGTCAAATCTTCAAGCCCAATTTCTTCGTCATGCAAGTCGATATAGACTTTCATGCCGGCAACATAAACAACTTCAGAATCTTCTAGCTCGGTAATGTCTCCGGGCTCAATAAGGAAAGGTACCAAGAGCCCCTGGTTTTCGTCTGTTGCCAGCGTGGGAGTGACGTCGAAATCTCCATTATCTTCATCCTCGTAATCTGCAAGGAATAAGTCGTTCACAGAGATATAGGAAGCCACGAGCAAGGGCGGCCCGCTTACCTCCTGAGCTAAATACTCAAGAGCGTCGTTAATTTGATGGAGGAAAGAGGATCTGTTTGCCAGGTCCTTCAGTTGTGCACCGCTTAATCCATAAGCAGGTGCAATGACGAGATCTGCCCCGTGGTCTGCACATTCGCGGTATCCTTGGATAATTTGTCGGATGTTTCCGGAAAAGTCTGCAGTCAAAGGGGAGTTTTGAATGATGCCGATTTTGGGTTGTTGTCTCATGATAGATTATGTAACACAGGTATGCTGCCTTATTTTGAGGAAAAAAGCAAGCATAATTTTTATATTACAATGTATTAATTTGAAAAATGACAAAAAATCTCCCTTTTTTCAAAACAAAGCCACACTCTTTTTCAAGAGTGTGGCTAAAAATTGGCTTTTTACTGCTGATTACTTAAGAATCATCTTGAAGTCAACCACAACAGCGCGGTCAGCCGTTACAAGAACAGGGTTGCCGTCGATAGCGGTGATTTCGGGAATCTCAAGAACGAGCTTCTGTACCTTAGCAAGGGTATCGGTAAGAGCACCTACAGCCTTCGGGGCCTCGCCGCGAACACCGTTAAGAATGGTGCCTACCTTTGTCTCCTTAATCATGGCATCAAAGTCATTGGCGGGGAGAATGCGCATGCTGGTGTCGCGCATCACCTCGGTGTAGATACCACCGGTGCCGAATACCATGACGCGACCGAAGTTCTTATCGGAGTTCACACCGATAATAGTTTCCGTAGCCTTGGTAATCATTTCCTGAATAAGAACGGAAGCACCCTTGAGCTGGAACTTGTTGATGGAAGCCCAGAGAGCGTCCCAAGCCTCGGTGAAGGAAGCCTCATCGTTAATGTTGAGGTAAATACCCTTCATTTCTGTCTTGTGCAGAGCATCGGGGGCAGAAAGCTTGAGTACAACGGCGTTCGGGAAGATGGTCTTGCAGAAAGCAAGGGCTTCCTCCTTATCGGTGAAGTTACCGCACTTCGGATAATCGATGCCGTAGTGGTCCATGAGCATGTTGACTGTCTCCTGGGGAAGAGAAGCAAGACCAGCTTCCTTAGCGGAGGTTACAGCAGCCTTGATTTCTGCGGGCACTTCGCCGGTTTCGCAGGTAGCCATCTTCTTGCCACGGAATGCCATCTGAGCCTTGAGCAAGCCAAGAAGACGCACGATGTCGGCCGGGTACTCGTAGTTGAGAATCTTAGCCTCGTTAAGAAGCTTGCGGCCTTCGTCTACACGTGCACCACCCACGAAGGAGCAGTAAATGTTTACGTTCGGGTACTGGGGAGCCAGCTTGATAACAGCCTCGGCTGTGCCCGGGCAATCCGTTACGCGCTGCGGGGTAAGAAGTACGAGAATGTTCTTGTACTCACCGCTCTCGCAGAGAACGCGGAGAGCTGCCTCGTAGCGGTCAGCCTTAGCGTCGCCCACTACGTCGATGGGGTTGCCAAGGGAAGCTTCGGGGGTAAGAACGGCGCGCAGAGCCTCGATTGTCTTCTCGCTCGGGCGAGCAAGGTCAAGACCGGCTTCTTCGCAGAGGTCGGAGGTAAGCACACCTACACCACCGGCGTTGGTCAATACGGCTACCTGGCCATCAAACTGGTTGTGGTTGCAGTACTGCAGCACCTCAAGAAGACCGAAGAGTTCGCGGTCGTTGTAGGCCTGGATAGCACCGGCACCCTGGAGAGCCATCTCGAGCACACGGTAGTTCGGGGCAAGAGAACCGGTGTGAGAAAGAGAGGCAGCCTGAGCCTTGGCGCTCTTACCGGGCTCCATGATTACACAGGGCTTGGTGTCGGAAACCTTCTTAATCACGCGAAGGAACTCCTGACCATTCTTGAGGGACTCAAGATAGAATACGAAAGCGTTGGTGTTCGGGTCGTCCTGAAGGGCGTCCAGCAGCTTGTCCTCACCCATAACGGCCTTGTTACCGATGGAGATGAAGTGGGAGAAGCCGATACCCTTACCGGCAGCCCAGTCCATGATAGCGGAGCAATAAGCACCGGACTGAGATACGAATGCAACATTACCGCGAGCGGGGAAACCGTCTGCGAAGGAGGCATTAACATTGTCAAACGTGGAGATGTGGCCAAGGCAGTTCGGGCCAAGCAGGTTAATGCCGTTGTTCAGGCACTTCTCGGCAATGCGCTTCTCAAGCTCCTTCTCACCAACTTCGGCGAAACCGGCGGTAATGATGGAGATGTTCTTGGTGCCGTTAGCGATACATGCGTCAACTACAGGCTCAGTGAAACGGGCCGGTACAAGAATGACAACAAGATCGATGGGTTCGGGCAGGGCATCAACACTGGCGTAGCAAGGTTTGCCGCAAAGCTCCTGACCGGCCATCTTGGGGTTTACACCGTAAAGATTGCCCTTGTAGTCAGCTGCAATGATGTTGTTGAATACAACTGCGCCCAGCTTGGTGGAGTCAGCGGAAACGCCGACTACAGCGATGCTCTTCGGATTGAAGAATGATTCGAGTGACATAGTATAATAATGTTGTGAAATTGTTGCCTGCGCGGCTCTGAGTCTATTCTATCACTAAGAATAAATTTTTCAAGTCTGTTTGTTCCTTTTTCTGCTTCTTTTATGCTAATTTAACTAAAAAAACAGCCACGTGTTCTACAAAACACGTGGCTTGAGCAAACTCTAATTTTGTGTGGATTACTTAATACCGCTGATAAGCAGCTCTGCGTTGTTCTGCGTGCGCTTGATATTTTTGAGCAGGGTTTCCAGCGCTTCCCATCCGGGCAAGGTGGCGAGCTGGCGGCGCAACTGCTGAATGCGGGTAAATTCATCCGGATGGTACAAGCGGTCGTCGTTACGGGTGCCGCTTTGCGGGATGGAAATAGCCGGATACATGCGGCGCTCAGAAAGTTCGCGATCGAGTCTGATTTCCATGTTGCCGGTACCCTTGAACTCCTCAAAGATGATTTCATCCATGCGAGATTCGGTGTCAACCAAGCATGTTGCAATAATGGTCAGGCTGCCACCTTCTTCTACATTGCGGGCGGCACCAAAGAACTTACGGGGCTTTTCCAAAGCGTTGGAGCCAAGGCCGCCGGACATGATGCGACCGCCTACTTGATTGGCATTGTAGCCGCGGGAAAGTCGGGTGAGGGAGTCCAGCATGATGATAACATCCTTACCTTGTTCCACTAAGCGGCGAGCGCGTTCTAACACAATGTCGCTGAGCTGAGCATGGCGCAGGGAGGGTTCATCGAAGGTAGAGGCGTAGACGGGAGCATCCACCGTTTCCTCAAAGTCTGTGACTTCCTCAGGGCGTTCATCCAAAAGCAAAATCAGCAGCTCTGCATTCGGGTGATTCGCTCGAATGGATTTAGCCATGTTCTTGAGCAGCACCGTCTTGCCACCACGGGGCGGGGCTACAATAAGAGCACGCTGCCCCATACCCAAGGGAGTAATGAGATCCAGCACACGCATGGATGAAATCTTTAAATCTGCATTTTCCAGCATGATTCGTTCGCGCGGGAAAAGCGGGGTCAGATGGTCAAAATCCTTAAATTGACGGAAATCTTTAGCCGGAATCCCCTCAATTTCAACGATTTCAGACGCTCTCAAGTTGCGGTTTGCCTTGGAGCTTTGGTCTTGAGAAAGCTTTACCTTCACCTTGTTGCCGGGGCGCAGATTAAAGCGACGCACCGCTTCGGGGAAGATGAGAATATCATCCGTACTGTGGCGGAAACTGCGCTGCTCGTCGCGCAACAAAATGATGTTGTCGCGCGTAAAATCAAGAACACCGGTGGCGTACACCTGATTACCCTGCTTGGTGTACGTTTTGCCAAGCTCGTGGATAATGGAGGCGCGAGTCATACCGGCTGTGCCTTGTTTGAGGGTACCGGCAGCAAGTTTTTGCAGCTCATTGAGCGGCATGGCACGCAGCTCATTGATGTCGATGACGGTGCAACGTGCTTGTACCTCTTCGGCAACTTTAGCCAGTTCAGAGGTGAAGAAGTACTGAACCTGCTCACGCAGCATCTCGATACTGCCTTCGTTCCAGAACACCGTGCCGGCCTTTTCAATTTTCTCTTGCGTGGGCATTTGCGCCGCAATCATGGCTTCAGCCTCATCTCGGGTAAAGCCATCGCGTGCCATCATGCGCTTAATCTGCGTTTCCGGGGTTACGGCAGCCAAACATACGCGGTCGGCCTTAAACTCTACCGGACTCTCAAAATAGAGAGGAATGTCGACAATAAAGGTATGCACGCACTCGCTGCTGCGGGCTACGGCTTGAGCCTCCATGCACATTTGAGCAATTTTAGGATGCACAATTTCATTGAGCTTTTGACGGCCCTCCGGATTGTTGCGAACAATATCGCGAAGCAGCTCTTTATTTACTTCGCCCTCGGGGGTAAGGGCATCCGCACCGAATGCCGTTACCAAGTCGCGGGAGAGTTTACCGCTCTTCTGCAATTCTTCAACGGCTTTATCACAGTCAAAAAGTTCTACGCCCTTACCACCAATTTCGGTGAGCATTTCAACAACTGTAGATTTGCCGGATGCAATGCCTCCTGTTACAACAATTACCTTCACGGGCACAGATACTACCAGCTTTCTACAGGTGTTTCAAGCTCAAACCGCGTATGCTTCCTATTTTTTAAGAGGTAGAGAAGCTTTGTTTTATTACTAAGAGGTGCCGTTCGGGTTCTATAAGCCAGATTCTGTCCACCCTTGCGGGCTGTGTGGCCATTTTTCTCACGCGTTGGCGTGCTCTGCGTTTATAGCAGAGTGCAACTAATACCCGGAGATTAAAGCGGGCAGGCTACCCTTCTCCTGTTTGTCTTGCATCGCGCGGGGTTTTCCGTGCCTCCGTTGTTACCTTCGGAGCGGTGGGCTCTTACCCCACCTTTTCACCCTTACCCGTATGGGCGGTATATTTTCTGTGGCACTTTCCGGCCTCCCGGCATTGGCTCCGGGAGTCTCCCCCTTTCAGAGGACACGCTGCCTTATGATGTCCGGACTTTCCTCTATGTACCTAAATACACAGCGGCCACCCGAACCCGAACGGCGGCACAACTCTACACTCAACCGGCCGTTATTGCAAGACTTTTTTGTTGCATAGGCAGCATGTGAGTTCTTGCTGCTTTCTATTTTTGCGTTTAGCTTTGGGCGTTTCAGGCTTGCCAAACAAGCGGATTTAAGATAGAGTAGGGGGCGCATGGACAAAAAACGTATAGTAATTCTCGGTTCCACCGGTAGTATCGGTACCAGTGCCTTAAAGGTAGCGCGCGATATTCCGGAACGTATGGAAGTGGTCGGTTTAGCTGCACATAGCAGTGTGGAGGTGCTGGCTGCTCAGGTAAACGAGTTTGGCGTGAAAGACGTTTGTTTGTTCGATGAGAAGGGCCTTAGCCGTCTGCGCGAGTTGGTGCCTGCAGACACCCGTATTTTGTGCGGCTTAGAAGGCTTGTGCGAGTTGGCAACATTGGAGCAGGCGGATATGGTGCTGGTGTCTATCATTGGCACGGCAGGATTAAAACCCACGTTGCAGGCCATAGAAGCCGGTAAGGACTTGGCTATTGCCTCCAAGGAAATCCTTGTAATGGCCGGCGAGGTGGTGATGAGCCGTGCTGCCGCCAAGGGTGTCAATGTGTTGCCGGTGGATAGTGAGCATAACGCTATTTTCCAGTGCTTGCAGGGTAATCACGGCGGGCCGGAGCAGGTGAGTCGCCTGATATTGACAGCAAGCGGTGGCCCGTTCCGTAATACGCCTAAGGCGCAGTTGCCTTTTGTTACTCTGGAGCAAGCGCTTAAACATCCCACGTGGAATATGGGCCGAAAAATTACCATTGACTCAGCCACCTTGTTCAACAAGGGGCTTGAGATGATAGAAGCTCGTTGGCTTTTCGGTATTCCCATGGAGCAGGTGGATGTGATTGTGCATCCGCAGAGTATTGTTCACTCTTTGGTTGAGTTCCGTGATGGTTCTATTTTGGCTCAATTGAGTAGCAGCGATATGTGCTTCCCCATTCAATACGCTGTCACCTGGCCGGAGAGAACGCCCAATTCTCTCAAGCGTCTCAATTTGGCAGAGCTGGCTTCGCTGCACTTTGAAGCTCCTCGTTGGAATGATTTCCCTGCGCTTTCTCTTGCTCGTCAGTCGGGTATCATTGGTGGCACGATGCCTGCCATGTACAATGCCGCTAACGAGGTGGCCGTGCAAGCCTTTGTTGAGGGCAGACTTTCTTTCTCCGGTATCTGGGAGACGGTGGAAAATACACTTTCCCGCCTCTCTCCGCGAGACTATTGCGGAAAGCTGGATATCATTCTCGAAGATGACCTACTGGCTCGCGAAATGGCAGCCTCCGTTATCGGGCGTTAAATGGTGTAACGCAAAAAGTGCTTGCTCGTGCGAACGGGCTTGTATATAATGGCGGCATGATTCGTCATGCTATTCTCACGATTGCTTTAGCAGCAGGGTGCCTCTCTGCTGCACCATCTGCGTCTTCCGCCGTTGCAAAGACTGCCCGCGAGGCCGAGACGGCCATGTTGCAGGAGTTGCAGAAATTGGTGAAAACAGGCAGTGAAGATTTTTGTTTGCCCGCTCGCGCCTATCTGGATAAGCATGGCTCATGCGCCGGCTACTTTGAGGCCATGCAGAAGGCCGCTAAAAATGGTAATGCTGCTGCCCAGACGTGGAGTGCTATGTACCAGTTGCTGTACGTTCAATCCGGTACTCCCGAATACGCAAATGTGTTGAAGTTGGTTGCAGCAGCTGCTGAGAAAAAGTATGCTCCGGCGCTTATTCTTTCTGCCGGTCTCCATGCTCAGTCGAATCCGTCTTTGTCTCAAACGCATTTGCGCGCAGCTTGCGCGTTGGGTAACCCCAAGGCAAGAACTCTTTACCTCATGCAAACGGGGCGTTTGTCTGCCGGTAATGTCACTCTGCCTGAGGTGGCCTCCGAATTGAAAAAGAATAATTACCACTTGGAAGAAGCCTTAGCTTCCATTCAGACGGTAGAAGCCAAGGCTATTGAGTGGATGCACAAAGCGGAGGCTCATGGAAGTGCTTCCGCTCCGTTCCTCCTGAGCCAAACTCTTGTTAAGGGGGAGGATGAGCATCATCGTTTGGCGCACATGAAATTAGCTGCAGAGCGCGGTAATTTGGTAGCCATGCACTACTACGGCGCTTTGCTTTGCCGCGCCAATACGCATCCCTTGGCGATTCAGCTTGGCATTAAGCATGATTTTGCGTTAGGGAGCCGCTATATGCAACTGGCTGCCATGCAGGGTATGCCCGAGGCCTCTGCTGAACTGGCGTTAATGTATGCACAGGGGCAGTTAGATTCCGTTCCTGTGGAGCTCGTGTATCGATTGTTCGAGCACGCACATCGCTGCGGAATTGCAGAAGGTACAGCCGGTGTTGGCTATTGTAAAGTGCTGGGAGCCGGTTGCCCAGTAGATGCAGAGGGCGGTATATCCTTGCTGTTGCAGGCTCGCGATAAAGGGGCTTTGTGGGTTAATCATGCTTTGGCCAGTGTTTATTTCAACGGAACAGCCGGTGTTCAGAAAAACCTGCGAAAAGCTATTGATTTTCTGACGGAAGATGCTGCCGTAAGTTCTGCTTCTGCTTATGCCATCATGGCTGCCATTACCGCATTAGGCAACGAGACGACGCCGCCCGATTTGAGTACGGCCGAGTATTACTTGGATATGGCTAAAGCAGCAACGCCCAATGCTCAGCAAATTTACGATGCCATTGTACTCACGAAGAGCTGGATTTGTATGCCTGAGTTGGTAAAGGCTGTTCAAAAATAAGTTTTCGCGGCTCTGCTGGTGGCAGGGGGGTGCGCTTTTCTTAAAAAAGGGAACACCAAGAGGCAAAATCTTGGTGTTCCATGGCAAATAATCTTGCCTTGCGCTGAAAAGAGATATAGAATACAGCCATGCAGGATACGAGTACCTTCCGCGCTTGGGCAGAGGTTGATACCGATGCCATGAAGCACAATTTGAACGTGGTGCGTCGGGTGATGCCGAATCACAGTCGCATGGCTATTGTGAAGGCTGAGGCTTATGGGCATGGAATTGAAGGGGTTGTAAAAGCCTTAGATGATGCTGATATTAAGTTTTTTGGTGTAGCAACCGTTGCGGAGGCTCAGCGAGTTCAGGAAGCCGGCTGTCATACCTGTCCGTTTATTTTAGGCCCTTGTTTTCCGGCGGAGCGTGAGGCGATTGTGCAGAACGGTTGGCGAGCTGCCTTGTCCGGTTTGGAAGAAGCCTCTCATTTTAATTCGCTTGGTCGCTTGTATGGTAAAAAGGTAAACTTGCATATCAATGTAGATACCGGCATGGGGCGAGCCGGATTTTTGCCGCACGATATGCCGGGACTGGGCGATAAGTTACGCCAGTTTGAGTTCTTGAATATCGAGGGTGTTTATTCTCACCTTTCTGCCGCGTCGCAGGATATTTCCTTTACGCATAAACAGATACGCGCTTACGAGGAAGCCGTGCGAGAACTGACGGTAAGCCTGGATTTGCCGTATCGTCACTTGTGCAGCAGCGCCGCCGTCTTCAATTATAAGGCTCCCAGCACCAATATGGTGCGCCTGGGGCGTATTTTGTATGGCTATTCTCCCATGCCTTCACCGTATAATAAGGAGCTGCGTAATACGCTCACGCTCTACAGTCGAGTAACGCTTCTGCGCGAGCTGCCGGATAATCACGGTGTTTCTTACGACCATACCTATATCACGCACGGTCCCACCAAGGTTGCCACTATCGGCATAGGTTTTGGAGATGGCTATTTGCATTATCTTTCCAACACCGGTGCACGTGTTTTCCTTAACGGGCAGTATTGTCCGGTACTGGGTAGGGTGACGATGGATCAAATTATGGTCGATGTTTCTCACATGGAAGGGGTGCAATCCGGCGATGTTGCCGAGATTATGGGCCCGAACGTGCCGTGGGCCGAATTGACCGACCGCGCTAAAACAATTCCCAGCAACATTATCACGAGCATTTCTTCACGTGTGCCTCGCGTGTACAAGCCCTGAGTGTTTTTCGATAGTAAATGAGTAAAGAAATATCGCGCAGTTTCATTGTTCCTGCTTGACAAGGCGTGGGGCTCGTGGTATAAGAAACCCGTTATCGCCATGTTACAGGAATATTTTTCAGCTTTGATTCAGTTGGTCGCCGGTTTTGGTTTTGCCGGTATGATCATTGTGCTCAGTGTGATTTTTGGCCGTCGTGCCCGTCTTCGTCCTGCTCAGGATGTGCCGTATGAATGTGGTAACGTGCCTGAAGGTGATGGTGCTCCGGCATTCTTCTCCATTAAGTACTACATGGTTGCCATTCTTTTCTTGGTCTTCGACCTTGAGGTGATTTTCCTGTATCCCTGGGCCCTTGGTTTCAAGGATTTTGTGGTGAACAACGGTGCCGCTTTCGGTGCTATGACTGCATTCATTGCCGTGCTGATGGTAGCTTACCTGTATGCGCTGGGCAAGGGCGTGATTGTATGGCACCGCAACCCCAAGCCCCGCGATTGATGGCGGGAGTCGCACCTTGATGTGATATAATTTTTTAGGCGGCTTCCGTTCAGGAGCCGCCTTTTTACTTAACCGGAAACAGATATATGAGCACAGCAGAAACAAGACAGGCTTACCTCCGCGAGCAAATGCAACAGCGTATCCTGATGTTGGACGGTGCGCAGGGCACCATGATTCAGCGCCACTGTTTGCAGGAACCGGATTACCGTGGTAGCTGTTTTGCCGATACAGCCCGTTATCCCAAGGATTTACGCAACAATAATGATGTTCTGGTGTTAACGCGCCCGGATATCATTCGCGATATGTGCGACCAATATTTGGCCGCAGGGTCGGATATCATCAGTACCTGTACCTTTTCTGCAACCTGCATCGGCCAGCATGAGTTTTTTCATCATTCAGCACCCACGCGGCATGACCAAGCCTATTACGAAGGCGTGTTGGCAGATGAAGACCTGTCATTGTTGATTCGAGAGCTCAATTTAGCTGCATGCCGTATTGCCCGTGAAGCCACGGATGCAGCAGAGGCTCGCGATGGGCGTCCCCGTTTGGTAGCGGGTTCCATTGGTCCCATGGCCGTTACGGCCTCTTTGTCTCCGGATGTGAGCGATCCCGGATTCCGTGCCGTTAATTTTGACCAACTGCGCCGTGCTTATCGTGAGCAAGTTATAGCTTTGGCAGATGGCGGGGTGGATATTTTGTTGCTGGAGACCATTTTCGACACACTGAACGCGAAGGCTTGTTTATATGCCATCGATGAGTTGCGGGAAGAGCGCGCCTTGCCGCCCGTCATGATTAGCTTTACCATCACCGACAAAGCCGGGCGTACCTTGAGCGGACAAACGGTAGAGGCGTTCTGGCATTCCGTGCGCCATGCAAAACCCTTGGCTATTGGCATTAACTGCGCTTTGGGGGCGGACTTAATGTTGCCCTTTGCTCAGGAGCTGGCTCGTGTGGCGGATTGTGCTATCAGCATGTATCCCAATGCCGGTTTGCCGGATCCTCTGAGCCCGGGTGGTTATGGCCATACCGCTGCATACATGGCAGATATTCTTAAAGAGTATGCAGCACAGGGGCTGTTAAACTTTGTAGGCGGTTGCTGTGGAACAACTCCGGAGTACATTGCCGCTATTCGCGAGGCGGTGCAGGGCTATGCTCCGCGTACCATTGTTGCTCATGAGTCCGATGGCTCTCTTTGCCTTTCCGGCTTGGAGCCCTACACTCATCACCGCCGCGATGGTATCATGTTTGTAGGAGAACGATGCAATGTGGCCGGTTCACCCAAGTTTGCGCGTCTCATTCGCGAGGAAAAATACGAGGAAGCCTTGGAGATTGCTCGCACTCAGGTGCAAAAAGGAGCTCGCGTTCTCGATTTCTGCTTTGATGACGGTATGATTGACGGCCCGGCAGCCATGACCCGATTCTTGAATCTCGTGGCAGCAGAGCCTGATATTGCCCGAGTGCCGTGCATGATTGATTCCTCCAAGTGGGAGGTGATAGAGGCAGGCTTGCAATGCGTACAAGGTAAGGGGATTGTAAACTCCATATCGCTCAAGAACGGCGAGGAGGAGTTTCTTCACCACGCACGGATGATTCGCCGATACGGTGCGGCTGTCGTGGTGATGGGCTTTGATGAAAAGGGGCAGGCTTGCGGCCTCGAAGACCGCATTGCTATCGCGCATCGAGCCTACGAGCTGTTGACTCAGAAGGTTGGTTTCCCGCCGGAGGATATTATTTTTGACCCCAACGTGTTGACGGTAGGCACGGGTATTGCCGAGCATGCTAACCATGCTCTCCATTTCTTTATGGCCACTGAGGAAATACACCGCAGTCATCCTCTTTGCCATATTTCCGGCGGTATATCCAATGTATCGTTCTCCTTCCGTGGTAACAACCCGGTGCGAGAGGCTATGCACAGTGCCTTCCTGCATTATGCCTCAAAGGGTGGGCTCGACCTTTGCATTGTCAACGCTGCGTTGATGACGGATTATGCTACGATACCCGCACACCGCCGCAAATTGGTGGAAGATGTGTTGCTGAATACTTGCGAAGATGCTACGGAGTGTCTTATTGCCTATGCTCAGGAATTGGCAGAGGCTAAGGCTGCGCTTAAATCCGCCGGTGCCGGTGCTCCGGCGCCTGCTCCCAAACAAGTGGCAGATTGGCGTGCTGCCTCCGTTCCGGAGCGCTTGGCGCATGCCCTGGTGCACGGTATTACTGAGTTCATTGAAGCAGATACGCGCGAAGCATTAGAGTTATGCGGCTCGCCGCTTCAGGTTATCGAGGGGCCGTTGATGGATGGCATGAAGCAGGTCGGTGAGCTGTTCGGTAGTGGTAAAATGTTCTTACCGCAAGTAGTTAAGAGCGCTCGCGTGATGAAGCAAAGCGTTGCTGTACTTACCCCGTTGCTTGAGGCGGAGCAATCCGGACAAAAAGCTGCCGCAACTGTGGTTATTGCCACGGTTAAGGGTGATGTTCATGATATTGGCAAGAACATTGTTAGCGTGGTGCTTTCCTGCAACGGTTTCCGCGTGGTTGACCTCGGTGTCATGGTGCCTAAGGAGGATATCATAGCCGCAGCTAAGCGCGAGAATGCTGACCTTGTGGCGCTTTCCGGCTTAATTACGCCCTCCTTGGATGAAATGGCCGCAGTAGCCGCAGCCATGGAGGCAGAGGGGATGACGCTTCCGTTGTTGGTGGGTGGTGCTACCACCAGTCCCTTGCATACCGCGCTTAAATTGGCACCCCATTACCCGAGTGGAGTTGTGGTGCAAACGGCAGATGCTTCCACCATTGTTCCGGTGGCATCGGCTTTGGTGTCTGCTACGGCAGAGGCATTTAAGACCGAGCATCGTGCGGAACAATCTCGCCTTTGCGCTGAATTTACTGCCAAAGAGGTGCCCTTGATGTCGTTGGCAGAGGCTCGCAAGGCTGCCCCGGTTTATGAGGTCGCACAGCCTCAACCGCTGAAAACCGGTGTGTTTACCGTAGGGGTGCCCGAAGGCTGTGCTTGCCATCATCCGCAGCCGGATTTTCCGCTTTCTTGGGAGCAATTGCTTGCTAAGGCTGATTGGAGCATTACACTGCGAACCTTTGGTATGCATAATGCCCGAACGGAAGAAAAGAAACGCGAAGCTGATAAATTGAGGGCGGATGCCGAGGCTCTCTTGAATCGTGCTTTAGCAGAGGGTCGCATCCATGCCCGTTCCTGCTTTGGTATTTGGCCGGCCGCACGCTGTGGCGATGATATTGCAGTGCAGGGGGGTGCCGTGCTGTATTCCCTGCGCCAACAAAAAGTGTGCGATAAACCACGAGTGGCTTTGGCTGACTTAGTGCAGGAAAAGAATGGCTATGTAGGAGCCATGCAAATGGCTATTACCGGTGCCGATGAATGGAGCGCAGAACTGAATGCCTCCAATGATCCCTACAACGCCTTGCTGATTTCTGCCCTTGCCAACATGTTGGCAGAGGCATTGGCTGAGTGCACGCAGGATTGTGTGGAGCAGATATGGCCTGTTGCAGAATCCAATATGGTTCGCCCCGCCTGCGGTTATCCCTCTCAGCCTGACCATCAGGAAAAACGCACCGTCTTCTCCTTGCTGAATGCAACAGAGCGCACCGGTACCTCCTTGACGGAAACCTGCATGATGCAACCTTCTTCTGCCATCTGTGCTCTTATTTTTAATCATCCCTCAGCACAATATTTCGCCGTCGGGCCTATTGGTGATGACCAACGAGCCGATTACGAAGCGCGTAGCGGGCACCGATTACCTGTCTGAATTCGGCATAAATAGGGCATGTTTTATATCATCGGCGTGGCTTTATCAGTGAGTCACGCCGATTTAGTCGCTATAAAACCGCGTGTTATCGGGATATTTGTTTCTTTCTTCTTGCCAAGGTAGGCGATTCTGTGTAGAATAGGGGTGTACCGACAGTACTACAATTTTTGATTATGAAACCTACACTTCTTGTTCTCGCAGCAGGTATGGGCAGCCGTTACGGTGGCCTCAAGCAGTTGGACCCGATGGGCCCCAATGGTGAAGTTATCCTTGATTACTCCGTGTATGATGCCATCCGTGCCGGTTTCGGTAAGGTTGTGTTCATCATTCGTAAGGACTTCGAAGAGGCTTTCAAGAGCCAGGTTGGTGCTCGTTTTGCCGGTAAGATTGAGGTGGATTACGCCTTCCAGTGCTTGGAGGATCTTCCTGAGGGTTACAGCGTACCGGAAGGCCGCGTGAAGCCTTGGGGTACTGCTCACGCTCTTCTTGCTGCTCGCGACGTTGTTAACGAACCCTTTGGTGTTGTCAATGCTGACGACTTCTATGGTGCAGACGCCTTCATCAAGGCTGCTGAGTTCCTTACTGCTGAGCCCGGTTGCCCCTGCAAGGAGCACTACGGCATGATTGGTTATCCCCTTAAGAATACGCTGAGTGACCACGGTGATGTAAACCGCGGTATCTGCGGTATTCAGGACGGTTACCTCGACAGTGTTGAGGAGTACACCAAGATTAAGATGGAGGAAGACGGTGTATGCCGTGGCGACAGCCTCTCCGGTGAGCGCAAGCCCGTAGATCCCGAGGAGTTGGTATCCATGAACTTCTGGGTATTCCCCGCCAGCTTTATTGCCCGCATTAAGGAGCACTTCACCCACTTCATGGCCGAGCACGGTTCTGAGCTGAAGAGCGAGTGCTACATTCCTACCGTTGTTGATGAGCTGATTCACAATGGTAAGGCTGATTGCAGCGTTATCAAGACCACGGCTAACTGGTTGGGTGTAACATATCCCAGCGATAAGCCCGCCGTTGTAGAAAGCATTGCTAAGCTTGTGGAAGAGGGTGTATATCCCGCTAAACTCGGTTAATTCCTTTTCTTATGTACGATATTAAGACCATTGCCGGAATGTTCGACCTTCGTGGCGACTTCGTTTTCGGCGAATCTTATGGCTCCGGCCACATTAACGATACCTTCCGTGTTATCGTTGACCAAGCCGGTCTTCGTGTAAGCTACATTCTGCAGCGCATTAACAGCAATGTGTTCCGTCAGCCCATCCCCCTGATGGAAAACGTCAAGCGCGTTACGGATGAAGCTCTGCGCGTTCTTCTTGAGGAAGGCTGCAAGGAGGCTTATCGCCGCACGCTGACCATCGTTTGTGCAAAGGATGGCAAGCCCTACGCTCAGGATGCTGACGGCAATGTATGGCGTGTGTATCCGTTCATTGATCGTGCTCGCACATACGACATGATTGAGAACCCCGGCCAGTGCATTGAGGTGGCTCGTGCTTTCGGTAACTTCCAGAAGTTGGGTGCCAATCTTCCCGGCGCTCCTCTCTTTGAGACGATTCCCGATTTCCACAACACCACGAAGCGCTTCAAGAACTTCCAAGCTGCTTTGGCTGCTGACCCGCTGGGTCGTGCTGCTTCTGTGCAGAAGGAAATCGATTGGTTCCTTTCCCGCGAGGCTGACTGCCACATGGTCGTGAACTACTTGGCTAGCGGTGAGCTGCCCCTGCGTGTCACTCACAATGATACCAAGCTCAACAACGTGATGCTTGACGACGTGACCGGCGAAGGTATTTGCGTAATCGACCTCGATACCACCATGCCCGGTTCCTCCCTGTACGACTTCGGTGACATGATTCGTACCTCTACCTCTCCTGCTGCTGAGGACGAGAAGAACACCTCTCTCGTTACCATGCGCATGGAGTACTTTGAGGCTCTCGCCAAGGGTTACTGCGAGGCTGCTACCTTCCTTACTCCGCTTGAGAAGGAGCTCCTTCCGTTCTCCGGTAAGTTGCTTACCATGGAGTGCGGTATGCGCTTCCTGACCGACTACTTGGAGGGTGACACCTACTTCAAGATTAAGCGTCCGGAGCACAACTTGGATCGCTGCCGCACCCAGATTGCCCTCGTTGAGTCCATCGAGGCCCAGATGGATGCCATGAAGCAGGTTGTTGCTAAGTACTAATTTAGCTCTTATATCTGATACTGAAAATCCCCATCGGAGCAGCTGCTTCGATGGGGATTTAAAATTCTTGAATCTAGGTTATAATGCTCCGACTTTTGCGGGGAGTCAGCGTAGCCAGGCGAGGAACTCTCGGTTTCCGTCCATTCCTTTGATGGGGGAATCTGCTACCCCCATCCATTGTTTACCCAGCTCGTTTACTACAAAATCTCGAATTCTGTTTACGGCTCGCTGATGTAGCTCCGGGTTACGAACAATGCCACCGGGCCCAATGTCTTCCGGCTGTAATTCAAATTGTGGTTTTACCAGCACCAGCATGTCACCGCCCTCTGCAAGGCAGCTATAAGCAGCAGGTAGAATGCGGGTAAGAGAAATGAAGGACACATCACTAACGATGAGTTCTACTTTCTCGCCCAAGTCTTCGGGCGTCATGTAGCGCGCATTATAATGCTCTTTGACGATAACGCGCGGGTCTTGTCTCAGCTTGTCTACTAATTGCCCAACGCCTACATCCACGGCGTGTACACGAGTAGCGCCGTTCTGTAACAGGCAATCGGTGAATCCACCGGTGGAGGCACCGATATCGAGGCATACTTTTCCTTCCGGGGAAACCGGGAATGCCTGCAATGCGCCTTCCAGCTTAAGACCGCCTCGGCTTACATATTTCGGCTTATTAAGTATTTCAATCTCAGCAGTATCGTCAACTTTCGTGCTGGCTTTGTTGATAATGCAGCCATCAACCTTGACATCGCCGTTGACGATAAGGCGGCGCGCTTGCTCGCGGGAGTCGCATAACTCCCGCTGAGCAATAAGAACATCGAGGCGCAGTTTTGCCATAATTAGCGACGACGCTTCAGGGCGCGGTTTTGACCGGGCATGACCGGGTATTTCTGCTTTTCGTCAGCTGACATGACAGCTTGCGGGCCGCTGTGCTTGGGCTTGCGCGGCTTTTCAAAATCCGGCTGCACCTGACGATTCGGAAGTGTAGCTACCGTAACCGGTTTTACGGGTTCCTGAGCCTTGACAACGGGCTTGGGCTGAGGTTTCGGGGTGACTACAGCAACAGGCTTAACTTCCGGTGCAGGCTTGGGCAGCTCAGGTTGTACTTGTGTTGTCGGTTTGGGCTGCGGAGTCAGCTGTGTCTTTTCAAACTCAGGCTGCATTTGCTCAGCGGGTTTGGGGGCCGGCTTGGGTGCGGGTTTCTCAAACTCGGGCTGTACTTGTACAGTGGGCTTGGGTTCCGGCTTGGGTGCCGGTTTCTCAAACTCGGGCTGTACTTGCACGGTGGGTTTGGGTTCCGGCTTGGGTGCGGGTTTCTCAAACTCGGGCTGTACTTGCACGGTGGGTTTGGGGGCCGGTTTCTCAAACTCGGGCTGAATTTGTACAGTGGGTTTGGGGGTGGGCTTGGGTGCCGGTTTCTCAAACTCAGGCTGTATTTGGGTTGAGGGGGCAGGGGCCGGACGGCGTTTGTTGACGACGGTTGGCAAAGCCCAATCATCGTAAGGAGAACTACAGGAAGCCAAGGCTGCAATCAGGGCAGAGGCGGAGAAGGTTAATGCGGTCTTTTTCATGTTAGTAAATCATTGAAAGTTTAAGGGTAGCAAATCTCAGCCGCGTATGCCCCCATGGTGGTGAAGGCGTATACAACGGTAAGAATGCTCATCATGATAAAAATGTGGTCTTTGGAGAGTGCGGTTTTAGTATCCGTTTTGTCGCCGGGGCGCAGACTTAAAATAATGATAACAGCAAATGCTATCCAGCTCATAGCATACAGGTTTTGCCACTCCGCCTGGTGCAGGAGGGTGGTACCTGTTCCTTTGGCAACAAAGTAAACACTTTGCGGTAAAATAGAGAGGATGGCAAACTCCGGGCGCAGTTTATTCATGCCGTACAGGCGCATCCATACGATACCCCACGTCAGCAGAATAAAGGGGAGCAGCACCAGTGCCATAAGCCAACCGGTGCCCAGTAGTCCGCAGAGCATTCTGCCGCAGCTGAGCAGAATAAACAGCGGCGTTATCCAATAAATGTATTTAAGTCTGTTCATGGTACAGGGGGTATGCTTACCCTAACCAATTCCACGTGATGGGTACTTCAATCTCCGGGTGCAGACTCAGCATGGCGGGGCTGCCAAGTACGCAGTCGGCAAGTGCCTGTTTGTGAGGATTATCTGCGGGCAGGGGAACATTGATAACGGTTTCGATGCGGGCAATGCGGCGCGGGTTAGCGCTCATTTCCTTGCCTACCTCTATGGTGCATCCTTCAAGGTTTAAGCCTTCTTTGTCTGCATAAATGCCCATAATGGTGGCCATGCAGGCAGCCATGGCGGAACACATCAGGTCCGTAGGCGAAAAAGATTCACCTTTGCCGTGGTTATCAACGGGTGCGTCTGTTGCAAGCGTTGCTCCGCTCGGCCCATGCTGCACCATGCAATGCAGCCCTCCCTGATATGTCATTTTGCACTTTACCATGTCGGCTATAGTACACCCGGATTGAGGGCTCGTCAAGGTGGAAAAGAAGTCAGTAGAATTTTTTTGGCTGGAAATGTAGTTTAATTTATGATACAATAAGCGCGCTATGTTATCAGACCGTACAAAATCCGGTATAGAACGTGCGCCGCATCGCAGTTTGATGCGTGCCACGGGTATGAGCGATGAGGACATTCGTAAGCCCTTCATCGCCATCTGTAATTCGTTTAACGAGGTGATTCCCGGCCATGTGCATTTGAACAAAGTGGCCGAGCTCATTAAAGCCGAGGTGCGTAAAGCCGGCGGTACGCCTATTGAGTTCAACCTAATCGGTGTATGTGATGGTATAGCCATGGCTCACCACGGCATGAAGTTCTCCCTTGCCAGCCGTGAGCTGATTGCGGACAGTGTTGAAACCATGCTGAGTGCTCATGCGTTCGATGCTTGTATCTGCATTCCGAATTGCGACAAGATTGTGCCCGGCATGGTGATGGGCGCGCTGCGTTGCAATATTCCTACCATTTTCTGCTCCGGTGGTCCTATGGCTGTGGGTAAAGGCCGCAATGGCGAGGATTTGGACCTGAACAGCGTGTTTGAAGCTGTAGCCGCCTGCACAGCCGGTAAAATTACGGAGGAAGAATTGCACTTTGTTGAGTGCAACGCTTGCCCGGGAGCCGGTTCCTGCTCCGGCATGTTCACTGCCAATTCCATGAACTGTCTGTGCGAGGTGCTTGGTTTGGCTTTGCCCGGCAATGGTACCTTACTGGCTCTTTCCGAAGAACGCAAGGAGTTGTGGCGTGCCGCTGCCCGCCGCGCCGTAGAGATGGCGCTGCAGGGTGGCCCGTGCCCCCGCGATTTGATTACGGAAAAGGCTATCGACAACGTCTTTACCTGCGATATGGCCATGGGTGGTTCTTCAAACACGGTGCTGCACACCTTGGCTTTTGCTGCAGAGGCCGGCTTTGAGTACGACCTGCACCGCATTGATGAGATTTCCCGCCGTACCCCCAATATCTGCAAGGTTGCCCCCAGCTCCCGCTTCCACATGCACGATGTGCTGCGCGCCGGCGGTATCATGACCATTCTTGCAGAAATTAACAAGATTCCCGGTGCTCTCCATACAGATTTGCCCACGGTAAGCGGTAAAACCCTTGCGGAGCAGATGGAGGGCTTGTCTACACAGGACCCGGTTGTCATTCGCACGATTGACAATGCCTATTCTCCCGATGGTGGTCTTGCTGTTCTGTTCGGTAATTTGGCAGAGCAGGGGTCCATCGTCAAAAAAGCCGGCGTATTGCCGGAAATGATGGTTCACCGCGGCCCGGCCGTTATCTTTGAAAGCCAGGAAGATGCTTGTGCTGGTATCTTGGCGGATAAGGTGAAGCCCGGCGATGTGGTAGTCATCCGCAACGAAGGCCCCAAAGGTGGGCCCGGCATGCAAGAAATGCTGGCTCCCACCAGCTATATCATGGGTAAGGGCCTTGGCAACAGTGTTGCCCTTATTACGGATGGTCGTTTCTCCGGTGCTACGCACGGCGCTTGCATCGGGCATGTCTCTCCTGAGGCGGCTGAGGGTGGCCTTATCGGTCTCCTGAAGGATGGCGACATCATCTCCATCGATATCCCCAACCGCTCTATCACCGCTGAGCTCAGCGATGAGGAGATTGCCGCTCGCCGCGCCTCATGGCAACCCACCATGCAAGAGGTGGATGGCAAGTGGCTAAAACGCTACCGTAAACTGGCCACCAACGCAAGTAAGGGAGCCGTCCTCTCCTAACCTCTCACCCCCAAAACAACACTCAGAATATCAATATAATGAGCGCTGAAAAACAAAACCCCATAGCCAAGTACTTCTCGGAGTTCAAGGTGCTGCGTGATTGCAGCAAAGAATTCTGGTACACCAACTTCATCCAGTTCTTCGATGGTTTGTCGTACTTTACGCTAATCATCGTGTTTACACTGTTCTTGAAGGACTATTGCGGCTTCAATGATGCCGACGCACCTTACTGGGTAGGCATGTATACCCTGTTCCTGTCCATGTTTGTTTTTGCCGTGGGCACCATCTGTGATATCATTGGTCTGAAAAAGACCTACCTCATCGGTTTCGCGCTGCTTATCGGCGGCCGTCTGATTATGGGGTTGGGCTCAGACTTCGGTATGCACGTGTGTGGTTTGTCTCAGGAGCAATCTAAGTACTTCGTGATTGCCGGTATTGCCATTCTTTCTTTCGGCACCGCCTTCATGAGCCCCTGTATCTCCACCTCCATTCGCCGCTTCACCACGCTTCGCGCCCGCCCGACAGGTTTCAACTTCTACTACCTGTTCATGAATATCGGCGCCTTCCTTGCCGGTATTGCCATTGTGGATCCGCTGCGTGCCGCCTTCGGCCCCATTAACAGCTTGTGGTGGGTGGTTAACATTGGTACGGCCTGCAACGTTGTTGCCTTCATTTTCACTCGCTTGATTGATGAAGATAACTACGCTGTGCCCGAGGAACGCATTGCTAAGAACGAGGCCGCCAAGCGTCGCCCCTTGCAGCTGATTGCTGAGGTTGCTAAGGAGAAGCCCTTCCAGAAGCTCATTGTGTTCTTGGTGCTTACCCTTGGTGTGCGCTTGGTATTCACCTTGCAATTCTTGGTGATGCCCCAGTACTACACCCGTGCCATTGGCGATGACTTCTCCCTGGGTCTGGTAAACTCATTCAACCCCTTCATCATTATCACCGGCCTTATTCTCATCATTCCGATTCTTAATCGCTTCTCCACGGTGAAGCTCATGATTTCCGGTATGACGATTTCTGCCTGTTCGATGATTCTGCTCGCTATCCCGCCGGAGTGGTACTTCATCATTCCCGGTATCGAGACGGTAGGCCAAGCATATTTCTTTGCCATCGTTGCCCAGATTATCGTATTCGCCTCCGGTGAGTTGCTCTTCAGCCCGCGTTTCTCCGAGTACGTGGCTCGTGTAGCCCCGAAGGATAAAGTGGCCTCCTACATGTCACTTTCCGCTCTTCCCATGTTCATTGCCAAGCCCATCAACGGTGTGGTAGGTGGCTTGCTGGTATCTTACTTCTGCTACGACGGCATTGCCGCCAAGATGGATACCGGCCACATTACCTTCTGGAACTCTCCCGAGTTCATGTGGACGCTGTACATGATTATGGCTTTCATTTCTCCCATCGCCATCATCCTTACCAAGGACAGCTTCGTTTCTGACAAGCCCGAGGAGGATGCTGCCGAGTCCGCTTCCGAAACCGCTTCTGAGGCCTCCGAGGACGAGGCTGCTACCACGAACGCCTAATCTCTGAACCTTCTGATTTTACATTATTATGTCTCGTAAGAAGAATTACAACAAGAAGCAAACAGCTGATGTCGCTCCCGAGGTGACAGAGAATACCACGTCTCCTGCTGTTGAAGAGATGCCCGCTCAGGAAGCCGAGGTGGTGAAGACCGACTGGAAGCCCATTATCAAGGATTTCATCATCCTGATGATTATTATGGGTGTCTTGGGCTACGCCTGTAACCTGTTGAAGGATTCCTTTGCCTACAAATCCCCCACAGACTCCCTCGTGTCTTTGATTCGTAAGGGCGACCTGAAGGATGACAATGGCGAGATGAAGGATAAGCCCTTCCTCAAAGAGTTGGAAGACGGTGTTAAGAAAAATGCCGACTATGTAAACACCCGCGACGCTAATGAGCGTACCCCCCTCATGTGGGCTGCTTACGCCAACTTTAACGACCCGACCCAGGCTGATGAAACAGACATTAATCGTATTTATTACATCGATGCTCTGTTTGAAAAGAATGCCAACATCCACGCTACGGATGAAGACGGCTTCAATGCTCTTCACTGGGCTGCATGGAGTGGCATGCGCTTTGCTTCTTACAAGCTCGTTAAGAAGGGTATCGACATTAATCAACCTGAGAGTAACGGCTTCACTCCGTTGATGCTTGCCGCTATGCGTGGTAATGCCACGGTGGTTGACCTGCTGCTCAAGATGGGTGCCGATCCTTCTCTTAAGAACGCTGAGGGGCAGACGGCTCTGCGACTGGTTCAGGATGCTGAGAAGGCTTATAAAAAGCGCGATGCTTTCCTTTACGGCCCTGTTTTCTCCGCTAACCGCGAGGAATCTTATGTAAAGACCTGCAAGTTGTTGGCCGAAGCCAGCGGCAAAATTTCTGACGAGGAGCTTCAGAAGATGGAAATTACGCTTGAAATTGAGATGATTCAGTCTCAAGCTGCTTCCAATGCTGCTCGTAAGATTGCCCACTTGTCCAAGAAGGACGAGGATCGCGAGCGCATTTCTCTCCTTCCTCTCCTTGCTTCTCAGGACAAGGATATCGACCTCCACCACCGCGTGAAGGGCGAAATCGATGCCATCAAGGCTATGGAGGCTTCTCTGCCCGAGCCCGTTGCCGTATCGGCTCTTCTCAAGGTCAATGCTGAGGGCGACTCTGCTTTGCACCTTGCTGCTCGCGACGGTAAAGCTCTTTGCTGCTACCACCTCGTAGCCGCCGGTTTGGAGGTATCTAAGAAGAACAAGCAAGGCTTCAGCCCGCTTTATCTTGCTGCACTCAATGGCCATACTCTTGCTGTAGAGGCGATGCTCTCTGCCGATAAGGCTGAGATTAAGACCGCTGCTCAGGAGGCTTTGACTCAGCTTGAGGCCCAGCCTGATTATGCCTATGCCGAGACTATTCTGCCCATGCTGCGTGCCTGCTCCCCGGTTTCTCTTGAGCTGAAGGAGGTCGAGTTTGAGCAGCGCCGTGAAGCTGCCGATGCTGCCTATGCTAAGGCTAAGGCAGAAGCTGCCGCCAAGGCTAAGGCTGACGAAGAGGCTCGCATTAAGGCAGAGGAAGAAGCCCGCGCCAAGGCTATTGCTGAGGAGAAGGCTAAGCAGGAGGCTCTGGTACTTGCTCAGCAGGCTGCCGAAGAGAAGACTGCTGCCGCCGAGCAAGCCCTCAAGGCCGCTGCCTCTTGCACTGCTGAGGCTAAGTCTGCTAAGGCTGCTGCTGAGGCCATGAAGGCCGAGGCCGAACAGGCTAAGGCTGCCGCAGAGGCCGCCAAAGCCGAAGCTGAGCAGGCTAAGGCTGCTGCCAACGCCGCTAAGGCTGAGGCTGAGCAAAACAAGGCCGCTGCAGAGGCTGCCAAGGTAGAGGCCGCCGCCGCAAAGGCTGCTGCCGATGCTGCTAAAGCTGAGGCCGAGCAAGCCAAGGCCGCCGCAGAGGCTGCTAAGCTTGAGGCCGAGCAGGCTAAAGCTGCTGCCGATGCCGCAAAGGCCGAGGCTGATGCTGCTAAGGCTGCCGCTGAGACTCCCGCTCCGGTCGAGCCTACTCCTGCTGCCTAAACAATAAGGTCGTTAAATACTTTTCGGGCGAGTCGCTAGTCGACTCGCCCTTTTTTCGAGCTTGTATAAAACATACTTCTTGCCATTTCTGAAATTATTGTTATAATTTCCCCGATTACAACGCATTGCTCCCGACCATGAAGAAATTATTTGCCTTATGTTCCATCCTGTTGCTTACGTTCGCCTCAGGCCTGAGCTCCTGTGTATGGACCCAGGTAAGCACCCATACGCTGGTTGATGCCGTAGGTAAGGAAGAATATATTGAGCATTACGCGCTCGATGCCAAGTGCGCTGAGATTTATCGTCGAGATGGTATTTACTACATCAAGCATACTTTTTACAAGGTTCCGGCCAGAGGCGAATTGTATAGCTATGGCATCTTCAGCAAAAATAATCAGGAACGCCATATATACCTGAGCGACCGCCCGGTGTATACAGAAGGCATGCAGACCGCCTATCTGTATCAAGCCTTGGATTCTGATGATCTGGAGAGCCTTTTGCCGAAGTCCCGATACAAGGCGCCTGCTGCAGCTGAGGAAGTGCTGACTCAGGAGCATTTCGAAGGGGCATCTCCTGTAGCCGTCATTACCGATGAACAGAAGCTGAAATATGATTGCTACAGTTTCGGCCGTGAGAGGGCATGGGAATATTTAGAGCCCGAACGACATCCTATTAATAAGGCCCTGCAGCCGATTACCGGTATTCTTTATGTGTCGGATGTCACTCTCTCCGTAGCAACTACAGCAGCCACTTGGGTAGGTTTTAATGTTCCGGTAATCATTGGAGCTGTCACACTCGGTTACCTTGATACTGCATATAACAAGCTGTTTCCCTCAAAGATACAGGCTCCCATACAGAATATACAGGAATAATTTCATCGCGCTCTCTCCCTTACCCTCGAGCGCGTCTCCCTCGACCTCCCCTCCTACCGGGGATGCGATTTCGTAAATACTGTTGCCTCAATAAGCGATTATCAACAAAAAAGCCCCGCATGCGCGGGGCTTTTCTAGCGGATGGGGTGAGATTCGAACTCACGGAAGGGATTAACCTTCGGCGGTTTTCAAGACCGCTGCATTAAACCGCTCTGCCACCCATCCATGACGCAGCAATGCGGTGCGTGAGATAATAATACAGAAATACACATCGTTTGACAAGCTTTTTTGTTTTCAAAACTCAAAAAATAAATTAAATTAAATAAAAAGTTAAAAATATTGAACAAAATATATCAGTTAGGTGTATATACTACATCGGGTGCAACGCCCGACAACAATAAACCAATAGAAAGCAAAACGATGAAACAATACGTAAAACGATGGGCCGCTATGGCGGTGATGGCATTCGGTGTAGTAGCAGCTCAAGCCAATGCGGCAAACATAGCCGTTAACTTAAATGCAGCCGGAATCAATGTGGTAGTGTTGGATGACAACGACGCCTGCAATCATCAGCACCGCAATCTGCATGAGAAGAAACACGTGAAGCACGATAAGCACCGAATGGAAATGGAGAAGCGACGTCAGGCAATGGAGCGCGAGCGCCGCCGCAAGGAAATGGAACGCAACCGAATGGCCGCACGCAAGCATGATAAGGGTAAACGCCGTTAATCTCAATTTCCGATGGACGAAGATTCAATAACTACAGAAACACCACCGCCGCTGCATGTTAAGTAAAAAACTTCATGCAGCGGCGATTTTTTTTGTTTGAACAATTAAGCGCGGCTGTATAAGGTCGAGACAAATCCCTCAAATTGCTCCAACTCCGTTCTTGCCGTGAAAATGTGTTGGAACTCAGGGAACCACGTGTCTGCCTCCCAGTTGCCGGCTACTTCTGACACGTAAATACCTTGCATGAGAGGGAGCATGAGGGTGTAGATTTGGGCGCCACCAATAACCATCACCTCCGGGTGTTGCAGCTCCAGATGCTTTAATTCCTCAATATCGTGTATCACCACGGCGCCCGGTGCTTCAAAATCTGCAGAGCGCGTGAGAACAATGTTTTGCCTGCCCGGGAGGGGGCGGCCCAGAGATTCCCATGTTTTGCGGCCCATGAGGATGGGGTGCCCCGTGGTAAGACGCTTGAAGAGCTTTAAGTCATCCGGCAACCTCCACGGCATGGTGTTATTGAGCCCGATAGCTCGGTCCTCAGCCATGGCGACAACCCCTGTAAAAGTAATACTCATACGGAAATAGGTGCTTTAATGTGCGGGTGCGGGTCGTAATCCTCAAGCGTGAAGTCCTCGTAGCGGAAGCCGTCGATTTCTGTCACATTCGGATTCAGCTTCATGATGGGCAGGGGACGCGGCTCGCGGCTGAGCTGTAGGCGTGCCTGCTCCAAGTGATTTTTGTACAGGTGCAAATCGCCGAAGGTGTGCACGAACTCGCGAGCTTCATAACCGCATACCTGGGCCATCATCAGCAGCAAGAGAGCATAGCTGGCAATATTGAAGGGAACCCCAAGGAACAAATCGCAGCTACGCTGGTAGAGTTGCAGGCTCAGTCCGTGTTTTTCACCTTCTTTTTGTGCCGGGATAACACAGAACTGGAAGAGGCAGTGGCAGGGCGGCAGAGCCATGTTGTCCACCTCTGCCACATTCCAGGCAGAGACAATATGACGACGGCTCCAGGGATTATTTTTCAAGCCTTCCACCAATTTTGCAATCTGGTCGATAGAGCCGCCGTTGCCATCCGGCCACTTGCGCCACTGGCTGCCGTATACGGGCCCCAAATCGCCGTTTTCGTCTGCCCATTCATCCCAAATGGTCACACCGTTCTCCTGCAAATAGCGGATGTTGGTACTGCCTTTCAGGAACCACAGAAGCTCGTGGATAATGGAGCGAAGGTGCAGCTTCTTTGTTGTCAGGCACGGGAATCCCTTGCGCAGGTCAAAACGTGTTTGCCTACCGAAGACACCGATGGTGCCGGTGCCGGTGCGGTCATCTCTGCCCACACCGTTAGTCAGCACGTCATCCAGCAACTCAAGGTATTGCTTCATGGGAGATTAGAGGGAAAGAGCCTCGCGGATTTGCAGAGCGTATTTTTCTGCACGCTGAGCCAAGCTCAAGTCCAAATCGCGGTAAAGAATACCGCGAGATACGTTAATGACTGGCGGAGCAAGACGAGAGCCACCGGTGAGGGCGCTCAAATCACCACCCTGGGCTCCCAGACCGGGAATAAGAAGCGGTGCATCCGGCAGTTCGTTCAGCAGCTCGCCGCTGGCATTAGTGAGGCCCAATACCATACCTACCTCAGTAGCAGCCCCTTCGGCCTTAGCGCGCTCCACCATATCGCCCACCAGCTGGTATACCTTACGGCCATTGGCAAGTACTTGGCGTTCAATATCAGCAGAGCCGGCGTTAGATGTTACGGCCAACAGGTAAACGGCCTTACCTTCGTGGCCCAAGAAGGGCTCCAAGATATCATAGCCCATGAAGGGGTTGAGGGTGACGGCATCTACCTGCATGCGCTCAAAATAAGCCTGTGCATAGTACTTTTGCGTTTCACCAATGTCGCCACGCTTGGCATCAAGAATCACAGGAATATCCTTGGGCATGTTCTTGAGCAGATTTTCAAGCATCTGCAGACCGGGTAGGCCCATGGCTTCAAAGTAGGCGATATTGGGTTTGTAGGCAGCAGTGTAGGGGGCTGTTTCTTCTACCACCTGATTGAGCCAAGCCTCAAGTTCTGCAAGGTTTTCGGATTGCGGACGCGGGTCTAACCCTACACAGAGGGCAGAACGTGTGGCTTTGATACGAGCTTGTAATTTTTCGGAGAATTTCATGTTTTTATTTGTTGTAAAAGGATTAAAGACCTAATTTAGTGCGGAAGTAAGCGATTGTTCTATCCAAGCCCTCGGACAAGGGGATAGTCGGAGCCCAGTTGAGTTCCTTGCCGGCCAAGGTAATGTCGGGGCGGCGTTGGGTGGGGTCGTCCGACGGCAGGGGGCGTTGAACCAAGCTGCTCTTGGTGTCAATTTTTTGCAGCACCAGCTCGGCTAATTGGCGTATGGTAAACTCGCCCGGATTACCGATGTTGACCGGACCCACAAAGCCGTGTTCATTTTCCATCATACGCACCATGCCTTCAATCAGGTCGTCTACGTATTGGAAAGAGCGCGTTTGTTGGCCTTCGCCATAAATGGTGATGTCCTCGCCACGCAGGGCCTGGCAAATGAAATTGGAAACCACTCGGCCATCTTCCGGGTTCATAAGCGGGCCGTAGGTGTTGAAGATGCGAATCACACGAATATCCACCCCTTCATGGCGGTGGTAGTCAAACATCAGGCTTTCTGCGCAGCGTTTGCCCTCATCGTAGCAGGCGCGGATGCCGATAGGATTCACATTGCCGCGGTAATGCTCCGGTTGCGGGTGCATAAGGGGTTCGCCATACACCTCGGAGGTAGAGGTTTGCAAAATGCGGGCGCCATGCTTTTTGGCAAGCTCCAGCATGTTCAGAATGCCCAAAACGCAGGTTTTGGTGGTAAAGATGGAGCGGTTGCCTTGGTAAAAAGGAGGAGAGGCCGGGCAGGCCAGATTATAGATACGATCCAACTTTTCCTCGCAATCCCACGGCTCAATTACGTCGTGCTCCACAAAGGAGAAGTTAGGATGGTTCATTAAATCTTCAACATTATCCAGAGAACCGGTATAATTATTATCCAAGCAGATAACGCGGTGGCCATCTGCTATCAATCTATGACAAAGGTTTGCACCCACGAAACCGGTGCCGCCTGTGACGAGTATATTCATGCCGTAAGGCATTATACCTGTAATACCGCCTGTTAGCAAGTAAAAAGGTTGACAATGCCGGACAACTAAGGCAAGATGGGCGTGTTTATGAAAGGCGGCACATTAACACAGGCACAAGAGTCGGAAATACTGCGTTTGTTTGGTAAATCCGGCTGGCGCCATGGGCAGAGGGAATTGATTGCAGCAGCGCTTGCCGGGCGCAATGTGTTAGGCGTGTTGCCCACCGGGCACGGAAAGAGCCTGTGCTACCAAGCTGCAGCTGTTTTGTTGGGGGGTACCTCTGTGGTTGTGTCGCCTCTCATCGCGTTGATGCGCGACCAAGTGCAGAGTCTGCAAAAATTGGGCATTGCCGCTGCTCGTTTTGATTCTACGCTGGAGGACGAGCACAAAATGCAACTGCTTGCTTCGTTGCAGCAAGGTGAGTTGCGCTTGCTGTTTGTTGCCCCGGAGTCTCTGGAAAACCAGGCCTTGCAGGAAATATTACAAGGCGTGCAGAAGTCGCTCTTTGTTGTGGATGAGGCTCACTGCGTTTCCGAATGGGGGCATAGTTTTCGCCCGGATTATCTGAAACTACCCGCACTTTATCGCAAGATGGCATTCCGCAGTGCCATGGCCATTACCGCTACCGCTACGCTCCCCGTGCAGACGGATTTGTGCCGCCATTTCGGTATCATGCCGGAGGATGTTTACGCCCTATCTCCCTATCGTTCAAATATTTTTAGGGATGTTGTCGGTACACCTAACAAGATAGATTACGTTTGCCGCATCCTTCGTAAGGCAGAGAATCGTCCGGCCGTTGTCTATACGCGTACCCGCAAGGGGACAGAGGCTGTGGCAGCAGCCTTGCAAGAGAAGGGCTTTGCCGCTGTAGGCTACCATGCCGGCATGACGGCAGAGAATCGCGAAGCGTTGCAAGATGCCTTTTTGCATAACACGTATGATGTGCTGGTTGCCACCATCGCCTTTGGCATGGGAATTGATAAACCGGATATTCGCAGCGTTATTCATGTGGATGAGCCGACCTCGCCCGAGGCATACTTGCAAGAGTCCGGGCGTGCGGGGCGAGATGGCAAGCCGTGCACTTCTGTTGTGCTTGTTTCGGAGTCCGGGCGTATTGACGCCATGAATCGCATTTATGCCGCAGAGCCGGATGCCGAGGGGGTGCAGCGTGCGGTTCGCTGGTTGATGCCACAGGGTGCGCGCGCTGTCTCCTTATGGGAGCTGGGTACCGTGTGCGATGTGCCGGAAGATGTTGCGATGCGTGCCTTGATGCGGCTGGATGAGATGGGGGCTGTGAGAGTTGAAGCGCGCGGATATAAGTTTTATAAAGTCAAGCCTTTGTTCCCTCTTTCTGTGATACTGGATGGGCGAGAGCCTGAGGAAGTGCAGCGCCTAACCTGGCTGAAGGTGCACCCGGAAGGAGAAGTAGCAGATGCCGCCTACTCATGGAATTGCAGCTATGAGCAAGCAATGGAACAGTTGCGCGAATGTGAGGCTTCCGGCGAATGGAAACTTACATTCCGCCAGCAGGCTCTCTATCTGCGCTCTCTTGCCCCGGCTGATGCTCGAGAAATTGCAGCGGAGTTGACCGACTCATACGCACGGCGTCGCCATGGTGATTTGGAACGTTACCGTGCCTTACGGGAGATGTTATGCGGCACTACCTGTATTAATGCCCGGTTGGAGGAGTATTTTACTACGGAAACCTTAGCCCCATGTGGGCATTGCTCTGCGTGTCGTGGTTTGGTACCGGTTTTGCCGCCCGCCCCGCCTGCGCCCGAGTTCCCCGTGGGGCAGGAATTGCCGGAGCTTGCCCGTGAAAATCAGCGCAAGCGTTTCCTGCTGGGCTTGGCTTCCCCCGGACTCAATGCCCGCAGAATGTGGGCGCATCCTCTTTACGGTTGCATGAGCGGTGCGGCTTGGGATGAGCTGTGATTCACAAGAATGCATGAAAAACGGAGCAGGGGTGAACCTGCTCCGTGTGAAGAGAATAGGCAAAAGCGTTTAGAGATGCTTTTTGCGGCGATACTCCAGCATAGCCAGTTGGCGGGCAATACCGGCAGCAAGATGCGTTTGCTCTTCGCGAGAAAGAACAGATGACTGATTACGGAAGCTCTCCTGAGCACGGGCTATGGCCTCCTCAACCGAGTTCGTATCAATCTCGTCCGCTTCCAGCACAGTATCCGTCACCAGCATCATGAGGTCGCTGCTGACTTGGAGGAAACCACCGCCCACAAAGACGCTTTGCTGCGCTCCCTCTACCGGGCGATAGATTAACTCACCGTTATCCAGCGCCACAATAATATCAGCGTGGCCGGGGAGTACCTCCATTTCGCCTTGTACCGAGGGCACAAGTACGCTGCTCACATCGGCATCTACCGCTGTGCGCATGGGGGTAATGATTTTGAGATGCAGAGCCATGGTTTATCAGGCTTTTTCAACGGTATCGATACCACCCTTCATGTAGAAGTTACCTTCGGGAACGGAGTCCCACTTGCCGTCAAGAATCTCGGCGAAGCCGCGTACGGTTTCGGCAACGGGTACGTATTGACCCTTAATGCCGGTGAATACTTCAGCCACACTGAAGGGCTGGGAGAGGAAACGCTGAATCTTACGAGCGCGGCTTACGGTGAGTTTATCTTGCTCGGACAATTCGTCCATACCAAGAATGGCAATCATATCCTGCAAGTCCTTATAGCGCTGGAGCGTTTGCTGCACGCCACGTGCCACGCGGTAGTGCTCTTCGCCCACCAGCTCAGGTGCCAAAGCCTTGGAGGTAGAGGCAAGCGGATCCACAGCGGGGTAGATACCCTGAGCGGCAAGTGCACGCTCAAGCACCACGGTGGAGTCCAAGTGTGAGAAGGTGGTGGCAGGTGCCGGGTCTGTCAAGTCGTCTGCGGGAACGTACACAGCCTGCATAGAGGTAATGGAACCCTTCTTGGTGGAGGTAATACGCTCCTGAAGGCCTGCCATTTCTTCTGCGAGGTTGGGCTGGTAACCCACGGCGGAGGGGGTACGGCCAAGAAGAGCGGATACCTCGGAACCGGCCTGAGAGAAACGGAAGATGTTGTCAACGAACAGAAGCACGTCGCGGTTTTCCTCATCGCGGAAGTACTCGGACATGGAAAGGGCAGAAAGAGCTACGCGAAGACGTGCACCGGGGGGCTCATTCATCTGGCCGTACACAAGAGCCACCTTGGAGTTTTCCGGGTGCTCTTGGTCGATAACGCCGGATTCGCTCATTTCCATGTAGAAGTCATTACCTTCACGGGTGCGCTCACCCACACCGGCGAATACAGAAAGACCGGAGTGTGCCTTGGCAATGTTGTTAATGAGCTCCATGATGAGAACGGTCTTGCCTACACCGGCACCACCGAAGGAACCGGCCTTACCACCTTTAAGGAAGGGGCAAATGAGGTCAATTACCTTAATACCGGATTCAAGCACCTCGGAGGAAGTTGCCTGTTCTTCCAGACTGGG
Source organism: uncultured Akkermansia sp. (assembly GCA_904501975.1). GTDB lineage: Bacteria > Verrucomicrobiota > Verrucomicrobiia > Verrucomicrobiales > Akkermansiaceae > Akkermansia. The sequence goes on along the minus strand of CAJGCZ010000002.1, from coordinate 37,209 downwards.
AGCTTCGCGGTGAATCGGATAACGCTTGACATCGTCCAGCTGCCCTTTTTCGTCCACGGTTTCGCCCAGTACATTGAAAATACGGCCAAGTACCTTGGGGCCAACGGGTACGGAGATAGGAGCGCCGGTGTCAACCACGGTCATGCCGCGCTTGAGACCGTCTGTAGAGCTCATAGCAACGGTGCGGGCCCAGCCGTCCGTAAGGTGCTGTTCCACTTCCAGAACAAGTTTGTTCGGTGTGCCGTCTACTTCGTACTCTACCGTAAGAGCATTGTAAATGGCGGGCATTTCAGACTGGGAGAAATCGACGTCTACCACGGCGCCGATAATCTGCACGATTTTACCTGTGTTCATGATGAGAAGATGTGTTGATATTTGAAAATTGTTGAATTGAGGTGTTACTCCATGGCTTTCATAGCCGTGGTGATTTCAAGTAGCTCATTGGTAATTTGAGTCTGACGTGCCTTGTTGTATTCAAGCGTCAGCTCGCCGATAAGAGTCTTGGCGTTTTCTGTAGCGGCCTTCATGGCAACCATACGTGCGGACTGCTCACTGGCCTTGCCTTCCAGAATCATTTGTACCAACTGGTGGCCCAAGAAAAGCGGAAGTATGGAATCCAACAGAGCCTTGGGACTGGGCTCCAACAGGTAATTCGGATTCGTGTCATCCTCCACATCATCCTGTTGCGCTACCTTTAAAATGTCCTCGGTGGAGAGGGGAAGCAGTGCCATCACATCCGGACGTTGAACCATGACGTTGATGAACTTCTGATAGATAACCTCAACTCGGTTGTAGGTGCCGTCTGTAAAGCCCTTGCGCACAAATTGGAAAATCGGCTTGAGTTCTGCCTCCTCTACAGTATCGCCAATGGTGAAGCTGGCCACCAAGTTGCGACCGCAGCGAGCAAGCTGTGCATTCAGTTTAACGCCAACGGTGAGGTAATCGGCATCGGCATCGCAACGGGTCAGAATTTCCTTGAATAAGTTGGCATTAAGGCCACCGCACAAGCCGCGATCCGTGCTGACGACGATGATGAGTTTTTTGCCCTTTTCACGCATTTCCATCAAGGGCGATGAGATGCCCTCGGTAAGCGTGTCCTGCAGGTGCTTAAGCACATTGGCAAGGGCGCTCATGTATGTTCTGCCCTTGAGCGCGAGCTCTTGGGCACGGCGCATTTTGGCGGACGCAACCATCTGCATCGCTTTGGTGATTTGCGATGTGTTGCGTACCGACTTAATGCGGCGTTTAATGTCTCTGAGACTTGCCATGGTAAGTGATTACTTCGTCAAGCGTGATTTGAAAGAGGTCATGAACTGCTTGAGCTGCTCGTCAATAGCCTCAGTCAAGGCCTTCTCAGCCTCAATGGCCTCAAGGAGTTCAGGGCGGGTGGTACGTGCTTCTTCCTCCATCTCGCGCACCACCTTCTGCACCTGGTCTACTGCCACGTCATCCAGATAACCCTTCTGAATGGCGTAGAGGTCAATCACTTCAATGCTAAGGCTCTTGGGGTCGTACTGCCCCTGCTTGAAGAGTTCCACAATGCGGCGGCCGCGTTCAAGCTTAGCCTTGGTGTTGGCATCGAGGTCGGAGCCGAACTGGGCGAAGGCCTGTAATTCTTCGAACTGGGCGAGGTCGAGCTTCACAGAACCGGCAAGCTTCTTCACAATCTTTGTTTGGGCGGAAGAACCTACGCGGCTTACGGAGATACCTACGTTAATGGCCGGGCGTACACCTTGGTAGAACAGGTCGGTATCCAAGAAAATCTGGCCGTCTGTAATGGAAATAACGTTGGTCGGAATGTAAGCGGATACGTCACCAGCCTGCGTTTCAATAATCGGCAGAGCTGTCAGTGAACCACCCTTACGGCCACCTTCGGCATTGATGCGGGCAGCACGCTCCAGCAAGCGGCTGTGCAGGTAGAATACGTCGCCGGGGTAGGCTTCGCGGCCGGAGGGACGACGAAGAATAAGGGATACCTGACGATAGGCTACTGCGTGCTTGGAAAGGTCGTCATATACGATGAGGGCATCCTGGCCTTGGTCCATGAAGTACTCACCCATAGCACAACCGGCATAAGGTGCAAGGTACTGCATGGCAGCGCTGTCGGAAGCAGAGGCTACTACAATGATGCTGTAGGGCATGGCGCCGCTTTCCTCCAGCTTAGCAACAAGGCGAGAAATGGTGGCACGCTTCTGGCCGATAGCAACGTAAATGCTGTACAGCGGGCGGTGGCCGGGGAGTTTGCCTTCTTCTGCAAGCTTGTTTTGGCGAGCCTGAGAAATCATGGTGTCCGTTGCAATAGCCGTTTTACCTGTGGAGCGGTCGCCGATGATGAGCTCGCGCTGGCCACGGCCAATGGGAATCATAGCATCGATGGGGAGAATGCCGGTTTGTACAGGCTGGTTTACACCCTGACGAGAAATAATACCGGAGGCAATCTTTTCTACCGGATAATAGGCTGCGGCAGAAATCGGGCCCTTGCCATCAAGCGGGTTGCCCAAGGTGTCGACCACGCGGCCAAGCAATCCCGGGCCTACGGGTACCTGAAGCAATTTACCGGTGGTTTTGCAGGTGTCGCCTTCTTTCAGCCCGTTGCCATTGCCGATAAGCACGGCACCTACCTCGTTTTCTTCGAGGTTCATGGCAAGGCCCATAACACCACCGGGGAACTCAATCATTTCATTGAGCATGGCGTTGCTAAGGCCTTCGATTCGGGCCACACCGTCACCAATGGCTTTAATGGTGCCAATATTGGCACTGACTGCAGCTGTAGTGGCGTTTCTGATTTGTGCTTCAAGTTCTTGTACGATGTTGCTCATACGCTGGATGGAGTAATTTGAAAATGGTTAAAATAGAGAGGGAGAGAGAATCAACCGGAGATTCGGGAAAGTTGTTCAATGCGTGTTTTGATGGAGGCGTCCGTTACGTTATCGCCAACCTTAACCGTGATGCCGCCAATCAGGGAGGCATCCGTCTGCCATTGATAGCTTAAGCCGGGGGTGCGGGCATCCAATTTTGCCTTAATTGCAGATTGTTCATCGGCTGTCAACGGGATAGCACTGGTAATTGTTGCCGTGTGGCGTGCTACCTCTAAGCGCACCATTTCGGTAAGAGCACTGAGGATGGCCAGATAATTACGCGGCTTATCAGCAAGAAGAGTGGCAGCTACTCGGCGAACGGTATCTTCGTTAAGCAAGCCATCCGGGCCGATGCAAAGACGCATCAGTCGGCGTGCTTGGGCCTGTGCTTCCTTGGTAATTTTCATAAGATTCTGGAGTGGACGCTTCGCGAATAAAACGCGGCGGTATTACAGGTGGTTGATAACCTCTTGATTAATGGCTCTGTGGTCGGCCTCGCTAAGCACCTTGCCGGTTACTTGTGCCGTTGCTTGAGCCACAAGGCGGGCAAACTCGCTCTTAAGCTCGTCCTTCTCGCGCTTCACATCCATTTCTGCTTGCTGCTTAGCGTTATCAATGATGGTGCGAGCTTCCTGGGTGGCTTTGTCTGCCAAATCAGCTTGCAGCTTAGCGGCTGTTTGGCGGGCGCGCTCAATTTCTTCCTTACCGGTAGAGTGGGCGTCTGCAATAATCTGCTCACCGGTAGCTTTTACTTCTGCCAGTTCTTTTTCGCTGCGGGCATGCATGGCTTCGCCTTCCTCAATACGGGCACGGCGCTCCTCAAGTTGTTGCATGATGGGCTTGATGCCGAACTTAACCACAACAATCACCAGAACAGTGAAGGCGATGGTGTGTGCAATGAATACATCTGTGTGCAAGCCGAATTTGTCTGCCAGTTCCTGAATGCTGGCTGCGAGTACCGGTGTGAACATGAGCTTTATGTTGTTGATTGGAGAAAATTTTCGTGAGAACGTAGGAGAGGGAGAAGGGGGCTGCGCCGTTCTCAGGACGCAGCCCGATCAATCTTACATGAAGATTGCAACGAATGCCACACCTTCAATAAGAGCGGCAAGAAGAATGGAAATAGTAAGAACCTTACCGAAGGAGGCGGGGTTACGGCCGGTGGATTCAGCGGCTTTCATACCGATGCAACCAATGCCGATACCGGCACCAAGAACGGCAAGACCAGCCTTGAGGGCGGTGAGGTCAACAGAAGCTGCTGCGTCTGCAAGTGTTGTGATGTCCATAGTTATGATGTTGTGTTTTGTTGTTATTGTCTTCTCGTTGCCGTCACGTCTTTACTGCATGATTCGGCAGAACAAGGAAGGAGTGAGTGGTGAATAGGCGGAATCAATGTGCGTGTTCTTCTTCCTCATCGCCGCCCAGCTGCGTTTTAAGGAAAATAGCTGTCAGCATTAAGAATACAAGAGCCTGTACAAAGCCCACAATGACCTCCAAGAACATGAACGGAAGCATGGCAAACCAGCCGATGGTTCCCATTTGTTCCAAGATGGATTCACCTGCGAAGATGTTACCGAAAAGACGTGCTGCCAAGGCTACAGGACGCACGCAAATGGAAAGGATTTCAATAAGGCCTACAAAGAAGAAGATAGGCAGTAGTGCATACTTAAGAAAACCTGTCAACCCGCCCTTAGGGCCGAATGTGTGTGTAATGAAGTGCCATGGGCCTTGGTCTTTCATTACCCATACGAACCAGAGAATGGCATACGAGAAGCCTAAGAAGAGCGTGACATTAAAGTCGGCATTGGCACCGCGGAAAATCGGTTCGCCAGCATAGGTGATGGAACCTACACCGGGAAGAAGCCCCAAGTAGTTGCTAACCAAAATGAAAAGGAAAACTGTTGCAAAATACCAGAAGTATTTTTGAGCAATCTTTTTGCCGGTCAGACCTTCAACGAAATTGTACAGCAGCTCAAACACCCATTCTACAAAGTTTTGCAGACCGCCGGGCACGCGCTGCATCTTGCGGGTGGCCATTCTCAGCAGTAGTGTAATCAACAGAATGGCAATAGTGAACATTATGAGAGAGTTGGAGACGGGAATAGTATGCCCCGGCCATATCGGTAGCTCCCAAAGAATGGGGGCATCGCTTGTCAATCCAGCATGACCGTGCTCCGATGCGCATGCCACTCCGCCCAGCATTAATGCCGCAGCTGTAAGTTTCTGTACAAGAATTTTCATGTTGCACTTCTTAAATTAGCACTCGAGTTAGGCTACGTCAAGCAAGAACTTCGTGTTATTTCAAAAAAACAGGGCGTATGAAAGCTCCTATTTCTCCTAAATGGGCAGCATGAAGTGCAAATGGCCGTGTTAAGCGGCATTACATTTGAAAATATACCGTCGTTGTGATAACGGCGGCTACCGGCAGACCGTTTGTCATAGCCGGAGAGAAGACCCAGTCCTTGAGAATTTTCTCTTTAGTTGGTTGCGCGAAGTCAGGATGCGAGGAGCTGAGGATTTCCACAAGGGTAGGATAGCCCGTTGCTGATACCGTGATACGCACCCGAACATTGCCCTCGATTCTGTTGCGTCTCAGCCTTGCGGGATAGGGCGGATGCGGGGTGGATTTGTATTGAGGTGGAATATACTCGTGCTGTACTTCCTTTATTTTTGTCGTCGTTTTGGGCGTATCTACCTCTGCAAGTTCAGCATCGGTAGGTGTAAACTGTGGGTACGAGAATGCTGTTTCCTCACACGTTGTCGAGTCAACGAAACTTTCCGGTTCTGTGAACCGAAGTGCTTGCGGAGCTGTATCAATAAGGAAGTCTGCTTCCGGCATTCTTTCAAAGGGTTCTGCAACTTCTATTTTTTCCGTTCTTTCCTCGATAGGTTCTTTCTTTGGTTTTTCTGCAAGTAAGGAATAAATGGGGCCTTGGCGCTTGCGTTGCAAGGGATGGCAAAATCTGTGCTCATGGAGGCAATGAGCACAGATTGCCAACAGTACGCCTACAGCCGAGGCAAGGAGCGGCCCCCTGTTTATAGCTCTTTTGCTGTGGCGTACGTGAATAGACATGATTATTTGCTTAGCCAATAGGTATGAGATTCTGCCACATCATAGCAACTGTACCCGCTTTGCGGTAAGTGCACATAATCCCACGCAGCCACATTGACACGATTTTCCATCCATCCCGGAAGCCAAATAGCGTACTCTTGGATTAGCTTTTCCATAGCTGCGCAAGCGGCTTTGGCTTCCTCTATCGTTGAGGCTTGCTCAACCTTGCCTATGGCGCTATCGATTTCCTCTGAGTTAAGGTGAAAAGGTGCATCGCTACCGCTTGCTGAGGAATGGAAGAAGCGACTGTACTTCGGCAAAATAGGGTCTGCCACGGTGGCCCAAAAGGTCATATCATAGCTTCCGTCATCCACCATTTGGGAGCACTGCTGCCACGCAACGGCCTCCGGCACAATTTCCAACCCGCATTCTGCTGCGTATTGTGCCAGAATAGAGACCATGGTAGATAGCTTATCGTTGGGGGTGTACGTAAAGCGTAGACTGAGTTTATGGCCCTCCCTGTTGCGCAAAATACCATCGCCCCCCGTCTCCGTATATCCTGCTGCTGCAAAGAAGTTGCGTGCTTTTTGGGCATCGAAGTGATAGTGTTTGTTTATCAAGGGAACAGTTTTGAATCCTGTGCTAAACTGAGGCAAGCGTTCCGCATCGCCACGGAAGATGACATGGATAGCCTGCTCCATATTCAGCGCGTGCATAATGCCTTTTCTTAACGATAAGTCAGAGAGCTTTTTCGAATTGAGAGCTATTCCGTACGGAGGCATGGGGTAGCTTAACTCAAAACGATGGCGCACGATACGGCTGTCAAGTTGGTTACCGTACTCCTGCCAGGCAACAATGTTGCGGGTCTGCATCATATCTAATCTCCCCCTCATGAACATCTCCCAAGCTTGTGCTTCATCCGTCAGGAAGTGGTGCTCAATATGGTCCGCATTGCAGGTGTATCGGAAGCCCGGCAAGTCTTTCGCCCACCAGTTTTTGTTACGGCTTAGCACGATAAGTCGCCCTTTTTGCACTTTGCTTACCACATAAGCCCCGGTGCCTGGCGGTGGCAACTGTGCGTATCGGGTGGCATAATCGGCTCCAAAGTTGCGGTAAAACCCCGGCTCTGCCGGTTTAAGCACGGCTGCAACCTTATAGTGCCCCCACAAAGCTGCTTGCTGAGGTATAACTGCCAACAGATTATCACCGTAGATATGCAGTTCTTTAATGACCGTTGCTGCTTGAGTTTGCCCGCAGTCATTCTCTAATAGCAGACGCAACGCAAAATCAGCGGCTCTCACGGGTCGGCCATTATTGTATCTTGCTGCCGGATTTAATCGAAACCAAAACGCACCGTTATGCTCCGCCCATGCCTCTGCCAATCCGGGAATCGTTTCTCCGGTGGTAGGATGCTCTCGCACCAAGGGCACCTCAATTCTATCAAATAGGTTGTAGTGGAAGAATTGGGGTGCCGGACTCCCGAATGCCAAGAAATTGGACGGGAAGGGCCCCACATTGCTCATGCGCATGGTGCCGCCCTTTGTTGCTTGCTCGGAGCCGATTGTCGGCACATGGTCGCAGGTACTCCACGTTAGGTCTGCCGGAACCTCATCATCCGCATGCAGTTGTATGCGGGTGCTGTGCACCTTGCCCAAGCGCTGTTCAAAGTCTTGCGGGTATGCTTCAGGCGGCTGTTCACTAATGGCAATGGCCCCGGTATTCTGAACATCGGATACTGTTGCCAGCCCTGCTAACCAATAAAGCAACAGTGCTAGAGCTACCACGATAGCCGAAGCAAAAAGATATTTTTTCATCAGAAAGTCAGGGTGCAGCCTGCGTGAATGGAGGTGCCGGCAGAGATGAAGGAATAGGCGGGATCCATGTAGTGACCTTCCGTTACGAACTTCTGGTTCGTAAGATTCTCAATGCCTACATGCAAGGTCATGTTGTCGTTGACTTTGTATTGGGCATAGAGTCTCAGACTATAGTAATTATCCAGCTTAGAGTAGGGGGTGCTCGCATAGTGGGCACGCCCTACAGCTGCTGTTAATCCCATACCGATTGTCAATTCCTTGCACGGACTGGTGTGTATGTCTGCCGTCCAGCATTGGCGTACGGAGGAAGGAATTTGTTGGTCGTCAGACGTTTTGGGCTGAGTATAGGTCCACGCCAGCTTGTATTCCGTATTCCATTGCTGCTCCAGTGTGCCGCACAACGATATTTCTGTACCCAGCACATTCCAGTGGCCGGGCATGTTTTCATAGAGATAGGCATTGTGCTCAGTATTCCAGTTGCAGCCGATAGCCTTATGGCGTTGCTCATAAAAGAGCGTTACGCTCAGTTTGTGGGCGTCGGTAAGGTAGTGCTCAATCCCTCCGTCTATGCTGAAACTTTCTTCGCAATCGAGATTCGGATTGCCCACATAGACTCCGTAGCCGGACACAAACTTGGAATCGCTGCGCTGGAAAGCAGAAGGTGCTCGATACCCCGTGCCTACAGAGCCGAATACGCGTGTCTTATCGTGGTTCATCCTGTAGGAAGAGGCGGCTCGAATGCTCAACAAAGCGTCATGAATATTGCTGTGCTCCGCACGCAATGCCACGGTGTTGTCCCAGTTATCTGTAGGGCTTACCATGTGCTCCACTCCCACGCTCAGCACATTTTCCAAATTGCGGTACTGGTTATGCACCGTCCCATCGGAAAGGCAATCGTAATCATTGCGATTCCAAGCAAGCGTGGCTATTGTCGTCTGGTGTTTGCACCATTGGTAGGCATGTTTCCATTCCAGTTGGAAATTTCGCATGTCTTGCAAATAGCCCTCAGCCAGTTTCGCATCGAAGGTGTAGTAGCCCAGCATGAGCGAGCTTTGCCATTGCTGAGTCAACTGAGATTGTAAGCGCAGTGTGGCAAGGTTACTACGGAATCGGTAGGTGTTGTAGCTGCTCCAGTACGGGTCCATGCTATCGTATCCGTATTCCGAATCCTCGCGGCGGTACGTCAAGGTAATTTGTGTATCCTTGTTAGCGTAGTAATCTAAGCGCAGCGCCTCGTTCCAAATTTCGGATTCAAAGGCATTGCGCAGTGTCGATGTTTTCCCGTTGGCCTGGCTCATGTCGTTATCCGTACGACTGTATGTTGTGCTTAAAAACCAAGCTAGGTCGTCTATGCGCCCTTGCGTGGTCACATTGCCGGTGTAGGAATGGTGGCTGCCTGCTTCGTTAAACAGGGTGAGCGATGGCTCGCCGCTGCCTTCCGGTGTTTCCATTAATATCACGCCTCCCATGGCGCCGCCGCCATAAACGGCTCCTTGGCTGCCTTTTACCACTTCTAAGTTGCCCAAAGAGAATAAATCCGTACGCCCTAAGACATTGGAGGTAATGATGGTGTCGCCTCCGTTGGAGCTAAGCCGCATGCCGTCCACCATGGTGGAGGTATATGAATCCGAGCTCATGCCACGGATGATGATTTGAGCCGTGTTGCCTTTTTGGTTGCTGCCGCCGCCCGGTGTAATATAGACGCCGGGAATCGTGGTTAAGGCTTCTGCCACGGTGTAGATGCTTTCTTCCTCAAGTTGCGGAATATCCAGCACCTCGACGGATACGCCTGTCTTATCTCGCGGTATCTCAAGTCCGTAGTGGGCCGATACCGTGATGGGCGGAAGCTCGCTCTCTTCCATATTCGCCCATACTTTGCCTGCGAACAATAAAGCAGGCACAACGCTGTAAGCTCCGCCAAGCAGAGCCTTATTGATTGATGTCATGTTTGTTGTGTGTCTGTGGTCGGTGTGACGCCGAATCCGGTTTAGACTTGCTCCTCGGCTGGCATTCCGACTGAGTTTGTACGGGGTACAAACAACACGGTTGCGGCACAGCGGCAGATTCTCACTGCCTTCCCCATCTATTTCCTGCGGCTTCCTAGCCGCCTCCGGGAGCAGGATACGTGGGTATCCGTTGATATTCTATCTGTTTTTGCTGCTGATGGCAAGTGCTGAGTGCGACTTTTTTCTTGTATCTTGCGCCGTTTTTGTTAAGATATGTTCATGCTTGTACGCCCTATCGTTTTAACCCTGTTCTGTGCCTCCGTTGCTTGTGCCGAGTCATTGTCGGCTGCTTCTAACTCAAAGGATTCGCCCCTAGCTGTTCAAGAAGAAATTTGTTGGCATGCGCTGTCTGCTGAGCAAATACGTGCCTTGTTAGAGCAGGGAGTAGACCCCAATAGCCATGTAGGGGAGAAAGGTGCGACGCTGTTGGCGACGGTGCTAATGCGATATCCGGACCCGGATTTGGTGGAACTGGTGCTCCGAAAAGGTGCTTCCGTTGCCCCTTCAAAGCGCTTCCGCCACTATTTCCGCGACTACACCTTTCTTATCCGTGCGCACCGTGATATGCCGGCTGAGGATGCTGCCAAAATCATGCGCTTGTTGTTAGATGCCGGCTGCTCCATCGATGCGCTGAATCATCGCGGCGAATCCTTGCGTATTCATTATGGCAAGTATAAAACTCCCGCCTCCCAGGCCATTGGCGAGGTTCTGCGCGAGCGTGGCGCTAAACTGCACCCCGATGCCCCCTAATCAGCCAAATAATTTAACTTTGCTCCCATGAAAAGCTTTGCTTTATTCTTTATCTCGATTCTATCTGCCGCCTCCGGAGCTACGGAATCAGCATCAGCCCAACTGCCTGCGTTGTTGGAGTCATTGTTTTCCCCGGATGATATACGCTATCAAAGCTTTCAGTCCGGATTAAAAGGCGATCTTTTTCCATGGTCTGTTTTGTGCCAAGCAAAGCTTTCCGAGATGCCTTTTGTCGGGGGATATGTGACGACTGGTGTAGCTGCCGGCGGAAACGAAGTGGCTCTCGAAAAACTTTTAGAACAGGGAGCTGATATTCAATTAGCTCTTTCGGGGGCGGCTTTGGTCAATAATGAGCCGCTCATTGAAAAGTTGTTACAAAGAGGTGCCGATGTCAATGCTATGATGTTGGGTGCCGTGCTGAGTGGTCGTTTAGAATCCGTTAAAAAGGCATTAGAGAGAGGTGCCCCATCAGACGTTGGGTTGATGTATGCCGTGGCGAGTAAAAGAATAGAGGTGGTAAAGTTTTTGCTTGATGTCAATCATGATATCAATTTCATCAATTATTCTCTTTTGCCATGGGCTTTATCGCATGGCGATATGGATATTATTGAAATGGTCATCGCACATGATGCTTGCCACCCCAATCAGGGGTTACGCGTGGCGGTGCTGTTGGGGCGCATAGATATGGTGCAGTCTTTATTGGCTCGTGGTGCTGACCCTGCCTTAGCGTCCACTACTCTTGATTTGGCAGTGGAATTAGGGCATGAGGATATTGTGACTCTGCTTTTACAGAAAGGCGCTCCCCCTGACTATGCCTTGGATACAGCTGTTCGTTCCGGCAACTTGGGTATGGTTTCTATCCTTTTGGCTCATGGTGCCAACCCTGATGATGCCATTTATGAGGCAGCGGATGCGGGAAATCTTGAAATGGTGCGATTTTTACTCAAGAAAGGAGCTTCTGCCGAACAGGGAATGTTAGGGGCCGTATTTGAGAATCAAGTGGAAGTCGCGCGACTGCTGTTAGATAATGGTGTAAACCCGGATTCCTCGCTTGAACGTGTCATAACCAAGGGCGATAAGGACATGATAACATTGTTGTTAGATTACGGAGCCAACCTTGATGCGGCATTATTTCATGCGGCGGTATGTGGCGAAACGGAGTTGGTGAAAATGTTGTTGGAAAAGGGTGCTGAGCAACATAACTCCATTTGTCATGCCGCAGATGCGGGGCATTTTGATGTTGTTCGCTTACTTTTAGAGTATGGTGGTAATGTGGATAGTGCGCTTTCCGGTGCTGCCGGCAGAGGGGATATGGAAATGGTGCAGTTCTTGCTTGATAAGGGGGCGAATCCGAGCTCCGGGTTGAGCTCGGCGGCTTATCTGGGTGATGTGAATATTGTTAAACTATTGCTCAGTAAGGGAGCCGAGCTCGGAGAAAGCCTTGATTCCGCAGCGAGAGTCGGGCATGCAGATATTGTTGCCTTACTCTTGGCTCAACCCGGTGTGGATGTGAATCAAACGGATGCCTATGGCAATACGCCACTCTATTACGCATTGGATTTCGGTCATGAAGACTGCGCAGAATTGATTCGTGCTGCCGGTGGCCTTGTACATCCTAATGCCACTAACTCAAGGAAGTAAAACACATGAAAATATTAAATCCTCTCATCTCCATTATCGGACTGTTATATGCTTTTTACATGGCCGCATGGTATTATTGGCTAGCGGCTTTGTATGCAGATAAACCGCATGCTGTTGAGTTTTGTTCCGTCTGGTGGATTGTGTATCTCTTAGGATTGTTGCTTTCTCTTGTCTCATTGGTGTTGTTTTTCGTAACGGTGTATCGTAAGGGAGACAAGGGGCGCTATGGCTTGCAGACTGTTGTGTACCTTGCGGTGTATGCGCTCCTTATATTCGGCGGCTTCATGTGGATATAATGAGCGATTCCTGTAGCTCCCGGTTGATAAAGCAGAACTTCTTGTTGTTTATGAACGTTTCTTCAATCTTATTGGCATTTCTCTTGGTTCATAGTACGGCTACGGCATCAGCCCCCAATGACCTGTATCATGATTTATTAAATACTCTGGGCACAAAAGGAGAAACGGCTCAAGTAGATTATCTGCAAGCCGGATTTAGGGGCGACTCATCAATCTTGCATCCTCATATCGAGGGATCTCAATTGAAATATTATGCATGGGGTGCTGCTTACAACGGACATTTTGCTATTGTGGAGAGCTTGTTACCCGAATTAGCTGATATAGATTTCGTTCTTGAGGGAGCGGCAAGCGGCGGTAACGTTGCATTGGTTGAGTACTTGCTGGAAAAAGGTGCACATCCCCTGAGCGGGATTGACGGCGCCGTGCGCGGCCGTTACACTAATATATTAAAGTTGCTGGTAGCCCGTGGTGCGGATGTTGATACTGTGCTTTTTATTGCCGCCGACGTTGGTGATATAGAATTGGTAAAGTTTGCTCTGGAACATGGCGCCGCCCCATACCACGGCTTATGTTATGAGGTTCATAACAAAAACCTTGAAGTGGTTAAATTGCTTGTGGAGAAAGGCGCTGAAAATGCGAGCGATGCCCTTACCAGAGCAGCCCAAGAAGGGCACACCGACATTGTGCGATTTTTGGTGGATAAGGGAATTAATCCTGATTCGGGATTGATTCATGCCTGTATATCCGGGCATATGGACATTGTGCAATTGTTGTTGGAATCGGGCGGCAATGCTGATGACGCCATTTTTACCGCAGCTTCGGAAGGACAGACGGAAATTGTTAAGCTTCTGCTTTCGCATGGGGCAAATCCCACCGATGGCCTTTATGGTGCTGCGTGTGGTGGAAATGCAGAATGCTTGAAGTTAATTTTATCTTTGCCTGATATTAATGTGAACGTCCGTTATTTCTTTGAAGGGACCCCGCTGGATTTGGCGATACAACACGGACATGATGATTGCGCAGAGTTGTTGCGTGCTGCCGGAGCTAAGTTGAGCAGTGAGCTGTAGTATTTTGTCGTCAGTACTGATTGCCACAGCATATTTTGCTTGATTTTTCGGCATTTTTGGGGCATAACTTCTCCCTGTTATGTCAGACGAACGTGCGCACAAACCATCTTGGCTTAAAGTAAAGTTGCCCAAAGGGCAAGCCTTCAAGCATGTAAATGAATTGGTAAAAGGCAATTCACTTGTCACCGTGTGTGAGGAGGCTATGTGCCCCAATCGCGGCGAGTGCTGGAGCCACGGTACGGCTACGTTCATGGCTTGTGGTGATGTTTGCACACGTGCCTGCGGTTTTTGTGCCACCCGCACAGCCCGCCCGAAACCGCTTGACCCGGAAGAGCCTGCTAAAATTGCCGATGCCGTTTGCCGCATGAAGCTCAACCACACCGTGGTTACCATGGTGACTCGCGATGATTTGAAGGACGGCGCCGCCAATCACATGGCTGCCATCATTCGCGAGATTCGCAAGAGCAGCCCGCAGACGATTATCGAGGTGCTCACATCTGACTTCAATGGTAAGGAAGAATCCATTGCTGCTGTGATGGATGCCCGCCCGCATATCTTTAATCACAATTTGGAGACGGTGGAGCGTTTGTCGCCCGTGGTGCGTTTCCGTGCTAAGTATCGCCAATCTCTTGCCGTGTTGAAGCGTGCTCTGGAGCTGGCTCCCGGCATGGTTGTGACCAAGAGCGGCATTATGCTGGGCTTGGGTGAAACGCGTGATGAAATTGAGAGCACGATGGATGACCTTCGTGAGCACGGTGTTACCGTGTTGACTATGGGGCAGTACCTGCGCCCTTCTGCCAAGCACTTGCCGGTGATTGATTACATTCACCCCGATACCTTCAATGAGTTGCGCGAGGTGGCTTTGACCAAGGGATTCCGCCATGTAGCCAGTGGCCCGTTGATTCGCTCCTCCCACCACGATGCCAATTTCCGTCCGGAATTGGACATTTTGGAGGCTATTAATGCCGACCTGCGTGCTCGCGGGGAATTGAGCTGATAGCGCCTTACAAGCATAAGATTTTTGCATAGCTCCGCGGGTACCCGTGGAGCTATCATTTTGGAGTGTAGATTCGCTTTTTTACTGCACTTTCTTTCTTGGCATTGTTGCCGGAATGGTGTAGTATAGATGGCATGAGAAGAGCACCTATACCCGGGTTGGTGTTGGCTGACGGATGGCTGGCACCCTATGAACGCGAAATCAAGGCCAGAATGAGGCTTTTTGATGCGCAAATGCAGCGCATTTGCCGCCGCTATGGTTCCTTGCTGGAGTGTGCGAATGCGCATACTCGCATGGGATTTAACCGCGATTCCGCCACCGGAGAATGGATTTACCGCGAATGGGCACCCGGAGCCCGCGCTCTGTATCTGATTGGTGATTTTAACGGATGGGACCGCCGTAGCCATCCCATGACCAGCGGTAGCGATGGTGTGTGGGAGTTGCGCTTGCCGGCGGATGCCTTGCAGCACGGGCAACACGTGAAGGTGCATGTGATTGGCTCCGACAATGTAGGCAAAGACCGTATGCCGGCTTGGATTCGTTTTACCGAGCAGGACCCTCAGACCTTTGATTATTCCGGTATCATCTGGGAGCCCGCCGAGGCGTATCGTTGGAAGAATACACGCTGGAACCCGGCTAATATAAAGACGCCCTTTATTTACGAAACCCATGTGGGCATGGCCGGTGAGGAGGAGCGCGTGCACAGCTACCGTGAGTTTGCAGACAACGTGCTGCCCCGCATTAAGAAACTGGGCTACAATGTGGTGCAGTTGATGGCTGTGCAAGAGCACCCGTATTACGGCTCCTTTGGTTACCACGTTTCGTCGTTCTTTGCTCCGTGTAATCGTTTCGGTACACCGGAGGATTTGAAGTATTTGATTGATACGGCCCACGGATTGGGCATAGCTGTACTGTTGGATGTGGTGCACTCGCATGCCGTGAAGAACGAGGCGGAGGGGCTGAACAATTTTGACGGCTCCGGCGGGCAATACTTTAATGCGGGGCAGCGCGATAGCCGCCACCCGGATTGGGACAGCTGCCTGTTCGACTACGGAAGAAATGAAGTGATGGAGTTCTTGCTCAGTAACTTGCGCTGGTGGCTGGAGGAGTTCCGTTTCGATGGCTTCCGTTTCGACGGTGTAACCAGTATGCTTTACCTGCACCATGGCCATGAGCCCTTTAGCGACCTGGGCTGTTACTTCAATACCATGGTAAACCTGGATGCTGTCACTTATTTGCAACTGGCTGCAACCTTGGTGCAGCAGGTGCGCCCCGGCGCCTTTGCAATTGCAGAGGATATGTCCGGCATGCCGGGCTTGTGCCGCCCTGTGGATGAGGGTGGATTCGGCTTTACTCACCGCTTAGCCATGGGCTTGCCGGATTATTGGATTAAGATTCTCAAAGAGAAGAAGGACGAGGAATGGAGTGTGGGCGATATTTGGTATACCTTGATAAACCGCCGTTATGGCGAAGCCAATATTGCCTACGCAGAGAGTCACGACCAAGCCTTGGTTGGCGATAAAACGATTGCCTTCCGCCTGATGGATGCCGAGATGTACACGCACATGAGTTGCACGACTCCCAGTGTGGTGGTGGATCGCGGCATGGCCCTGCACAAGATGATACGTTTGGCCACGCTCGCCGCAGGCGGTGAGGGCTGGCTTAATTTCATGGGCAACGAGTTCGGGCACCCCGAGTGGATTGATTTCCCCCGTGAAGGCAATGGCAATTCGTATAAATATTGCCGTCGCCAGTGGAGCTTGGTGGACAATGATTTACTGCGCTACCGCTATCTCAACGAGTTTGATGCCGCTATGGTCAAATTAGCTCAGGATACGGATTTGTTGGCCGCTGCACCGGCTCGCCCGCTGAATTTGGACGAGCAAAACCAGGTTATGGCCTTTGAGCGTGCCGGGCTTGTCTTCGTCTTTAATTGGAGCGGCACGAATGCCATCCCCGATTATAAGTTCCCCGCACCGACTGCCGGCGAATGGCGTGTTGTGCTTGATTCTGATGAATTGAAGTATGGCGGCTTCGGCAGATTAGACCATGCGGTGCACCACTTCACGGATAAATGCCAGCACCTGTCTCTCTATCTCTTGCCGAGAACTGTGCTGGTGCTTTCTCGTGTTTACCAAGGCGGTCGCCGCTTCTGATTAGCTCTTTTGTATGATTCGCATGGGCAAGGGTAAACGGAGTAAATGGAAACGGGCGTTGCGTCCGGATACCTTTCTGTTTACCCTTGTTGTTACTTGCGTGCTGCTGCTGGCCTCTGTTTTCGGCCGTGGTGAAGTGGGGCAAATATTGCGCCTCGAAGCATTGTTTACGGAGGCTTCGCAGGAGCAGGGGGATTTTGGCCCTACCTCGGCGGATAACGTGACGATGCCCGCTCCGATGACGGATGACAAGGTGAATGCCTTGCTGGGCTCCATGCCCGACGCTGCCAAATGCACGCCGATTAAGTTTCTGATGCTGAATGCACACAATTATTTTGTGCCTGAGGATAAGCAACGCTCACGTTACCGCCTTGTGCACAAAAAGGAGGAATCACGCCAGGCCGTTGCACATGTTATCGCCTCTCAACAGCCTCACGTTGTAGGGCTCATCGAGATGGGTGGCACACATGCACTTGCGGATTTACAGCAGCGCCTGAACAACATGGGCGTGCAATATCCGTATTCTAAGATATTGCTGCGCAGCGGAGAAGACCGCGCTTTGGCATTGCTTTCTCAATATCCCATTATCCAAGATCATTCTAAAGCTAATTGCTCGCTCTTAGGTAAGAAAAGGCAAAAGATGCTGCGTGGTATCTTGGATGTAACGATTTTGGTGGATGCGCATCGATTGTACCGTATCGTTGGAGCTCATCTTAAATCGCGTGTTTCGGATAATCCGGCAGCGGCCACGGCTCAACGAACAGCTGAGGCTCGCACCATAGCGGCCTATTTGCAGCAAGAGATGCGCCGCCAGCCTGCTATGCCTATGGTGGTGTATGGCGATTGGAATGACGGCCCGGCTGATTCCTCGTTGTCTATCCTTACGCAAGGTTTTTCAGAGGATGCGGCTTTGTCTCGCGTTAAGGCTGCTGACTCCCGAGGAGAACGTTGGACGATTTACTCAGACGTTGCGGATGAGTACTGTGTTTTTGACCAAGTATACGTGAACAGCGTAATGAAAAGCCGCCGAGGCCGCAAATGCGGCTCCGGCGTAGTAGATGTGGAAGAGACTGCAGCAGCCAGCGACCACCGCGCTGTATGGTGTGAGCTGCGTTAATGCGCTGCTTTGGGCGGCAGATAATGGGTTTTGCGAATCTGCTTAGCCCAGTCTTTGAAATGCTCTGTTTGTTTCGGGAAGACTGTGGAGATAGGATGGTCGACAATCTTTTCTGCTGTGAGGGCGGCTTCTTCCCAACGCTGCAATTTCAATAAGCTGCCGATGGCACCGGTGCCGGCAAGGGAAAGAATATACACCTGGTCCAGAGTAGCCTGTTTGGTGCTGGCCGGCAAGCTGTTGATGATGTTGTTGTAATTTAGCAGAGCTCGCTCATTTTTCTCTGTGCGTGTGCAGAAAATGGCTTGTTGCAGGTAGACTCGGTTGTGCCATGCCTGAGTTAAGCCCGGAATGCCAAATATCTTCTCGTTGGTGTTGATGGCCTTTTGCAGCGAGTCGCTATCTCCGGGGATGGCCTCAATATCTGCTAGAACGGTAAGAGCAAAGGCGTATTCTTCTGCCAAATGCGTGCTGCCTGCGGTTTGTGCACGCTGTGTCTCAATCTCACGAATAATGCGATTAAGCTTGAGTGTGGCTTCCTCAACTTTACCGACACGGAAAAGTACGGCTGTGTTGAGAATGGCTGCCCTGTAGCGGTAGGGACTATCGATTTTTGATGCTGCATCAAAGAGCTCGGCCCCGCGAAGCACGGAGGGGTATGTTAAGCATTGGGTGGACTCGCGCCCGGCCAGAAGAAGGGCGCGCGCTCTCAGTTCTCGATTATTTGTGCTTGCGGCCAATTCCTCAAGCATGCGCAGGGCTACAAGGTGGTCTCCTTCCTCTGAGTGTATTTTGGCCAATTTGAGTGTAATGGCAGTGCGCACATCCTCTCGTTTAGTGGATTTCATGGCGCTGAGCAAGAAAGGCTTGTGCGTTGCCGCCGTTCGACCGGCTTCTTGCTCGCATTCAAGCGCATGCAAGTACAATCCGTAGTAGCGCATCACCTGCGGATTCGGCCATGTAGTGCGCTCTTCGTGGGTGAAGGTGCTCAGCTTTTCTAATGCGGCAGGGCTTTGCTGTTCATCCAAATCTAACTGCGTGAGTTGTAGGTAAGCCTCTACTTTTTGTTCGTAGGTGGGCTCCATAGCCAGTACCTCCTGCAACAATTGGCGTGACTCTGCCGGTGCTTTTCGCAGATTAAGCCCCGCGTAGGTTAATTTTAAGGCGCGTATCAATTCCGGCGTGTAATCCGGGGAAGAAACGATGCTGTGGCACAGCTCTGTATTATTTTGCAGGTGTGCGCAATACAAAGCATTGCAAAGTGCAGCGCATTCCAGCTCAGGCGGGGCGGATGCCGCACAGGTTAAATATTCCGCTACAGCCTCCGACGAGGTAGGGGCAAGCATTTGCGCTGCGTAAAAATGCGTGTACGCATCGCGCTTGTTTTGCGGAATGCGTTGCAGGTAGGTGCTTGCAGAGGCAGTATCACCATGGTTGAAGTGATACTTTGCCTGTTGATTGTTCATTTGTACCGTAATCGGCAGATAATCGGTATTAATGCCGGTGGCACGGTTGGTAATTAACTCTCCCAGCTCCGTGTTCTCGTGGGTGAGCAATGCTTCTCGTTGCAGAAGAGCTGTAGCCAAGAGCGCGCGGTTCAGTTCCTCGCGGTCTTTGCTCCATTCTTCCAGTTTGCGGACGGCATATTTGCTTGTGGTAAAGGCTTGGTGTGCTTCCAAGCGCCGGAAGGCTTCGGCAAGGAGCTGCGAATCGGGATGCGAGGATACGAACTTGAGCAGGGTTTCCTCTCCTTTACCTTCGTCGCTGCCGTGGTGTTTTTCCTTGTCGTAATAAACTTCTGCTAAGAGGAGTCGGCTGTATTCTCTGTGGCGTGTATAGAGGGAGTTTTCCGCCTGTTTGCACTTGGCGATTGCCGCATCGTATTGCCCTTGTTGGCGCAGTTGTTCCGCCTCCAACAGGAGGAGTCCGTCCGCTAATTCTGCCTGATGGGCGCTTTCTTCTTTGAGAGACTCGATATCAACGGCTTGTCCTATGCTTATGCTGTGCTCTGCCAAAGCAATTTTTGCCATGGCGGCAATCGCAGAATCGCTGTCTTCACAGAGAGGTAGCAAGTAATCCGCTGCAATCGGCGTTTTCCCGGCGCAGTAAATTAAAGCCTTAGCCGCATAAGGGTGCAGGGGATGCTCAACAGATACTTTGGCTAAGTAGGTGGCTGCTTCGGCATAGCGTTGCAAGGCTAAGAGCGAGCGTCCCCGCCAATAATCGGCTTCTGCTCCGGGGGGCAATTGCTTGCAGGCTGTTAAGGCTACGGCAGGGGCTCCTTCATCCAAACTACGGCGAATAAGTGTTAGAGCGTCGGCATGAGCCGGCTCTACCGTCGTAGCCGCGGTGGATTGAGTTTCCTGCGCATAAGTGCTCAGTGTGCTAGCAATTCCGTAAAAAATGAGAAAAAGCCGATGATTCATGGTAACGTGGACGAGGGCTGTGCTTCTTCTTGACTCTCTTGCCAAATGAAGCGGTTGATAAAGGTTTCTCCTGCCGGGGTGAGGTAGGCGGCAGTGCTTTTGCCGTTAAGGCGATTCATGGTGCAATTCTTTTGCATCATGGGCATGGGGCGGCAGGAAATAACGGCGGGTTTGTCTATAGGCGTATCGCAGGGGTAAACGCCTATAGGAATTCCCTCTGCTGTAAAAGCAATATCCAGAGAAGGGGACTCTTTACCCCATTCGCCTTTGTATAAGAACGGGTGGCGTAGCAAAATATCCGGTGTGCAGTGGCGTGGCACACGCACGCGATAGTGCTCTGTTAAGGTGTTGAAATATTGCTTGATGGAAAAGCTTTTGCCCTCCTTGCAGGCTAATAAAACATCTGCTGCGTTGATGCCGATGAGATTATGCCCATGGAACAAGCCATGCTTATTGGTGCTTGGGCAGAAACGGTGAAACTCGGAATGCACCATGAGGCAGATTTCCAGATGGCAATGCGCTCGCACCTTATTAATGCCATCGCCACTGTAGCCCAATGTGCCGATGGTGTCGTTGTAGGCAACGCGTTGCCCTACCTCGCAGCTCACTTTTTTGAGGTGGGCATAAAGACTGTAAATGGTGCCTTCTTTTGTTTCGTGAGCTATCACCACATAGCGCCCGTAGTTGCTGGCGCCGGGTGAGCTGCTGGTATAGGCTACGATGCCGGGGGCTATGGGGCGAACATCATCCAAGGGCTCGGCATTTGCGTCACGCCGTATCGGCTTTACGTCTATTCCTTCGTGGAGTTTGGTGAAGAAAATACGTCCGTCGTGCACTCGCAGTGCGTTGCGCGTGAAGCCAAATGTGCCGGCTTCCCATGGTTGTGTCTGTTTGCCTTCGAACCAGCGGTCACAATACATGTAATATGCCTCATTTTCTCCTCGGTAGAGGGCGTCGTTGTCTGTCGGCAGTTTATAGACAAGATCCTCCGCTGCTTGCGTGCTCGTACACGCAAGCATGCCTATACCCATTGCTAGAAGAAAACGCCTCATCATTGTGCACTGGGGTGGTGCATTAGTGGTACAGCTCACCGACGGTGCGCCCCGTGAAGTCTCGGCGTTGCTGCACGTTTTCCGGTCTGGTCGGTACCGGACGCGGATTCTTGTCCAGATAGCGCTTTTCCTCAATTTCCGGGTTAATGGGCTTAACGGTGCGGGCAATTTGCTTCAAATCGTATCCGTTCAAGCCATTCCAGATTTTCAGAATACCGTCTCCCACGGGGGTGATTCTCATGGGTTCCATCGCAAGGCCGTTCACGACAGGCAGCATCAGCATGCCGTCTTTGTGCAACGTTTGGGTGTACAGGTGCATTTTCCACTCCGGCTTAGCATAGAGGGTGACTCCGTAGGAGCCATCCGTGGGGTCGAGCTCAGACTTGAATTTCTCAAAGTGGTCTAAGGTCATCACCGGCACCTTGGTGTATGCGCGTCCGTTAAAGTACACAAAGTGCGAGGCGCTTGTGTAGGCTGCGGGGTCGTCGTGTGACTCCTGCGCAAGGAAGAAAACCGGATATGCTTTTTGGCTCTGGCAGCTGCACAGGAAAGCTCCTGCTGCGGCCATGGTAAAGGTGGCGATGCGAAGAATGTTCATACAAGTCGTAAATATGGTGATGCCTGACCAACAATCTACCACAATTTACGCCGTATGGCGAGCTAAAAACGCATCAGCCTTTCAGAAAACTGCGGCTTTGGATGCAATAGTTGAGACCGCTCCACAGGGTAAGGATAACACTCAGCCACATGGTGATTTCGCGCAGCCAGTAGCCGCCTACACCAATAGACAAGAATTTAAGCGGTTGCGGAAGGTTGCATGCATAGCACAGATGCACCAGGCAGGCTATGCAGTAGGTGAGCTGTACGGCTGTTTTCCATTTGCCGCTCTTGTCTGCGGCCATCACCTTGCCTTGCTCCACAGCCAACTGGCGGAGTCCTGTTACCAAGAACTCGCGGAAAAGGATAATAATGGTAACCCAGAAGGGGCACATGCCGACGTATGAGAGGTAAACGAACGCGGCACATACCAAAATCTTGTCGGCCAGCGGGTCAATCAGTTTACCAAAATTTGTTACCAAGTTGTACTTGCGTGCCAAGTAGCCATCCAAAAAGTCGCTGATGGCTCCCACCACAAAGGCCCAAAGTGCAACGCAAATTCCCACGCCGATGGGGCTGAACCAACCCACGTAGGGGATGTTATCCATGGGGGCGGCTGTGTGTGCCGGGGCAATGGGGTCCAACATTAAAGCCAGCGTAAAGACGATGACGAGAGCAATGCGGATGAGAGTGATAATGTTCGGAAGGTTCAGCATGTACGGCTTCATTTATACCTGTTTATACCGCGACTGGCAAGACAAAATAAAGTCTGTATGGGTACAATCCTCAAATTCTGACATATTCTTTGCTTGAATGCTCATAAAATTATGCTATACTCGCGCTCATGAACGGATTCCGTATTGCGATTCTCAGTCTGATGGTGCTTGCTGTGGGCATCTTGTTTTATTTTGTGGTAGAAATGCTGCCCAACCAGCAGCGTGTATTCGATGATTACCACAGAAGCAAAGCCATTGGTGCGCTGAACGCAGATGCTGAGGCATCCGGCACGTACGTTGCAGATGAAAAGGCGGCACAGGAGCTGGAAAAATTGCGCCAGGAGTCTGCGCAAGCTGTTGACCGCGTGCATTCTAACGAAGAGCATCGCACCGTAGCTCAGGCAGAAGAGGTGCAGCGCCGCGAAAGTGAAAAAGCTATGGCCGACCAGCTTGCCCGTGAAACGGCCGAGGCTTCTGCCCTCGGTTTGGTAACGGAGGTTGCCTTAGATGCAGGTTTCTTCTCCTTCAAGCCGCTTGGCAATGAGCCCATTTCTGAGGGCTTGGTGATTGCCGTGCGCCGCGGTGACGACGACTATGTTATTTGTGAGGCTATAGTGTCTCGCTACTACGAGGAATCCGGTGAGTATATTGCCGATATTAAGAATGATGCATTCTCCTCTGTAGCTACCAACAGCAAGGGTGAGCGTCCCGTGCCCGGCAAGGGCGATTTGATTGTCGTGTCTCCCTTTGCCACGGCAGATCAGCTTCGTGGCAGTGCTCCTATGGAGATGGATTTGCCCGTTGCTCCTGCTCAGTAATTGATCACTATACTATTATCCGCAAATGCCCACCGAATCCACAGCCGGCTCCGTGCTCTTTGACCGCGCTCCCAGTTTTTCTTTTGAGTTCTTTCCGCCCAAAACGCCGGAAGGGGCTGAAGCCCTGCTGGATACTATCATTAAGCTGCAAGAATTTCATCCCAGCTTTGTAAGTGTTACCTATGGTGCCGGTGGTGGTTCCCGCGAGCTAACCCGATCTGTAGTGCAGGATATGGTAGCTCGCGGTATCCCGACGGTTCCGCACCTCACTTGTGTTGGCCATACAGAGGCTGAGATTGAACAGATTTTGGAAGGCTACGCTATGGCCGGGGCTCAGGCCATTTTGGCTTTGCGTGGTGATCCTCCCCGCAATGCCGCTTATGACGCCTCTAAGGATTCCTTCCGCCACGCGGCTGAGCTGGTACGCTTCATTCGCCGCTGGGAGGAGAGAAATCATTTACCCACCCCCCTTACTATCGGTGTGGCCGGTTTCTGTGAAGGGCATCCCGATACCCGTAATCGCATCCGCGAGATGGATTATCTGAAAGCCAAGGTAGACGAAGGTGCAGACTACATTTGCACACAGCTGTTCTTTGATAACCATGCTTTCTTCGATTTTCGTGACCGTTGCCGCCTGTTGGGTATAGATGTGCCCATTATTGCCGGTATTATGCCTATTACCACTATCTCCGGCATGAACCGCATGGCTGAGCTCTCTGCCGGCACCAATTTCCCGGCACGCCTGCTGAAAGCCATGTTGCGAGCCGGCGGCGACCGCGCCAGTATTGAGCGCATTGGCATCAATTATGCCAGCAACCAGTGTTCGGAGTTGTTGGATGCCGATGTGGATGGCATTCACTTCTATACGCTCAATCGCTCTAAAGCCACATTGGAAATCTACCGTAACCTTGGTATCAACAATTATTATGATGTGGACCGCCTCCACATGCTCAGTAACCTTTATAAATCCTGAATCTCTGACAAATGAATAAGACACAACAGACCCCGGAAGACATGCCGCTTTCTCCTGAGGAAATCAAAGCCATCGGCGAGATTGAACTCGGACCTGCCAAACACGAGGTATTCCTCAATAAACATTACAAGAAGCTCATTTTCGGTGGTATAGCCTTAGCCATCGTAGCCACTGCTGCCACGGCTTGGTATGCCCATACGGAGCAGAAGGTGGAAGATGCCGGTTCTCTTATCGTGAAGGGTGTTGGCTCTACGGCTGTAGAGTCCACACTTTCTCCGCAGAACTACGATGCCGCAGCCTTTGATGCCATTGTTGCAGATTTTCAGGGGACACCCTCTGTAGAGACGGCTCAGTTGCTCAAGTCTATTCGCGAGATTACAGACCCCGCAGTAACAGATTTCTCCACCCTCTGCAACTTGGCAGATAAGGCCGAGAATGATATGGTGCGCACCCGTGCCGCTGTAGCTTTGGCTATGCGCTTCACCAAGGATGGCGATACAGAAAAAGCCACCCTGTACTGGAAGAAGGTTATCAACATGCCGCGCAATGTTTACACCGCTCGTGCCTACGTCAACCTGTGCGACCTCGCTTGGAATGCAGGTAAGGCAGAGCAGGCCGCTGAGTACCTGCGCATGGGCCGCGCCTCTTGCCCGGATAGTCCGCTGTTCATGCAAGGCGCTAACAATGATATTGCCGTACGCTCCGACCTCCTCGAAAGCGGGGTGGATGCCCCCGTGGTGACGGAGGCTATCTTTGCCAAGCCTATCGAGACCACTCCTGCCGAGCCTTCTCAATCCACCGACCTCGGTTTGCCGTCCGATATGCCCGCCATCCCCGAAGCGCCTACAACTACGCTTCCGGATTTGAGCATGCCTTCCACCCTGCCTGCCGGCAACTAACACAACAACAACTTTAGAGACAATGGGGCTATTTCAGGATAATTTCTCCATGCTCTCTGAGTTGGAGCGCTTAGCGGCCATGGTTCTCGACCCGGTTCGTGTGCACGAAATCGGGGCAGACCAATGGCCGCTCGCCATGATTGCTTGTGGGCTGGTAACAGGTAATGACCCCGACCGCGTGCCGGATACCCTGAAAGCCTACGAGCTCTTTGTGCAAAAAGTTGCTCCTGCTGCCCGTGCCTCTGCACTCAATCAATTGGTACGCTTCATTACCCAGCGTAAAGGCGATTCTTGGCGTGCCTTCATTCCCTTTGCCATAGCCGAGCCCGAGCCGCTTATCAGCAACTCCGCTGCCATGCAGCTTGCCCTATTAGCACAACCCACTCCCCAGAATAAGCTTACAGGTGTGGAAACCCTTGTAGATATGCTGATTGCGCTGCCTCAGGCTAATCCTGCAGCGCTCTCCGCCATCTTAGGTTTAAGCGATTTGCGCGCTTTACCCTTTCTGGAGAAGCTTTTTAGCCTCTCGCAGGAACGCTTGTCCGCGCTGATTCTTGCTCAGCCCTTGCCGGGGAACCACCTGAGCTACCAGTGGATGCTGCGCCTTTTAATAGCTCATCCGCAACTTGCGCCCGCTGTAGAGCAGGCGCTCGTCGGTATGGCTTCTACGGCTTCCTCCGTGCTGGATGTGGTGCTGCCAATTCCAACTTGGGCATATGAAAGCCCCACCCCCCAGCCTCTCCACGGCTGGACCCTGCCGGAGTATTACGCTCGCATGCTGCCTACCTTGCAGCAGCATTGCTCCCCCGACCAATTAGCCCGCATTCGTGCTGCTTTCTCCGTGGCATAACCGATTTTATTCTTGCCAAAGCTGCCATAATCAGCTTAAATATCCCCGCTTCACGGCCTCGTAGTTCAATGGATAGAACGGCCCTCTCCTAAAGGGCAGATGTGGGTTCGATTCCCGCCGAGGCTGTTTTCTTATTTGGCGCTATTTAGCGCAATAATTGATTTTGCTTGCTTTATGATTCCTTATATTGCTAAATAAGCGCACTACGCTGAGCGAAATTTGAGCGAAACGCTGAGCGAAAGTTGAGCGAAAAATAACTTATTTAGCAATTTATGAATCAGATTCACATTATTCTACTAAGGTGCCGGTGACTGCGAAGAAGGGCGAGAAGCCGGATAATGTGCCGGGTGAGGATGTGATGGGTGTGCTGGAGGAGCGGCTGATGGAGGCTGAGCAGGCTTAAACCGGTGTGCTGCTGGGTGGAATACTAGGGGAAGTACGAAGTTCGATAACAAGAACGCCCACAGAGTGAACTGTGGGCGTTCTCAAAAAATCCGTTTAGTGATTTGAATGAAGATTAGGACTACCAACAGCTAATCTTCATGGAAATGTTCTGGGGATATATAAATAGAAAAGATGCAGGAAGTCAACCTCATTCCACCTGCATGGCGAGGATTGAGAGAAAGAAAAAGCCCCCGTTATGGTGCGGCAACACCCGGGGGCTGATGGTAAACAATGATTGCTTACCGATAGTAACGGGGGGATTATTGCATGCATGGGGGAGGAAGTCAAGTATAATTTGCACAACTTAGAGCAAAAATGCCCTGCACCGGGATGGTGGTGCAGGGCAGGATTCTAACACCTTTGGAATGCTACAAATAGAATCCAGATTAGTTGCTCAGTTAACACGGGGTTAACTGCCGTCAGGCGTGTTACTATCAGTTTAATCATGTGTTTTACGCCGCCTGATGATTTGCCGCATCAAGCGGCAGATGGATTATAGCAGTTATGCCAGAGAAGGCAACTTTATTCCATCTGCATGGCGAGGATTTCTGCGGGGTGGGGGAGTGCTCGAAGCCGTGGACGGCTTCTATGAAGAGGTCGCGGAGAGCTCCGGGAGGTACGGGTTGGGGAGGGGGGCTGGTAGTTGGTAAGGGTGGATTCGATGTTTGCCGTAGGCGTTGTGGATTGCGGATTTTTGCCCCGGCAATGATGCGGTGCAGCGGCGTGGGCTTGAGGCTGCGCTGCGTGATGCGAGCAAGGCTGAGGTGTTGGCCCGTATGGAGGCTGAGTTGGCTAAGCAGCAGATGCAGGAGGAGATGGGGCTTGACG
The DNA here is from genome assembly GCA_904501975.1 of uncultured Akkermansia sp. Lineage (GTDB taxonomy): Bacteria > Verrucomicrobiota > Verrucomicrobiia > Verrucomicrobiales > Akkermansiaceae > Akkermansia. The sequence continues at coordinate 9,855 of CAJGCZ010000002.1, read as the reverse complement.
GTGGGACTGATTTGTTCGGTAATACGCTGGATAATGATGAGTTTATGGATTTTGTGGCTCAGTATGTGGTGCGCCGCCGCAATGAGCTTGCGCAGGATGCAAGCTACTTGAATACTACGGCTAAGAAGCGAAATGCTGAGGCTATGGGGAAGAAGTACGGGGTGGATGTGAAAGACCCTGTGGCGTTGAAGAAGAAGCTGGAGGAGCTGAATGAGCTACGTGAGCGGTGGAAGAATCCGCACTCTGATGGTGAGCTGATGGATGAGATTCGGAATGCCTGGCGTGCTCGTGAGGGGGCCGAGGTGCAGGATAGCGCCGAGGTGGGTATGGATGAGCAGCCGAGTGAGCGGTTGTTCCGGGAGTATGCGGCGATGGATTGGAAGACGGAGCGGACGGATTATTCAGGGGTAGTGTTGGATAAGCCAATGGTGAGGGTGTCTGCTGATGCTGTGCCGGAGGATAACCCGGCATTGGTTGCCCGGTTGAAAGCGTTTACCGGGCGGAAATTCTATAATAAGACTGCGGATATGCAGACTACGATATCCGGCGAGAGTGCCAAGAAGATAGCCCGTGCGGAGTCTGAGACGATTACCAACCTGACGCGTTTGGGATATACGGAGGAAGAGGCTTCCTATATTCACCGCGCGGCTGCAACAAAGATAGGTGAGCTATATGAGCAGTCTGTGCTGTTCTTTGAGGAGGAGGTGTACCACAAGGCTGATGACCGCAAGGCTGCATGGCATTTCTTTGAGCCTGTAAAAGTAGAATTGAATGGGCAGGATGAAGCTTATCTTGCAAATATCTCAGTGATAGATTATACGGATGGCGGCGAACGCTTGTTTAGTATTGAGCTTACAATCGAAACCCCCATCAGCAAGACAGAGTTCACAACGGCTCCGCATGACGGACGCTATTCTCTGAATGCTAACGGGGTATCTGACGTTAGATTAGCCGCTTTCAACTCGTTTGTCAAGAAAGAAAAAAACAATATTGAAAGAACCGCTCGAATTAAAGGCTTGATTCCCTGGCGTGTAGATGAGGCTCGTGTGCATGAGTTGCAGGGAGAAGCCGGAAAGATAGAGAAAGAGATTGAGGCTCTGCTTGCAAAGTTTGGTGGTGATGAGGAGAAGCTGCAAGGTTATCGCCGGGGCCAGTAGAAATTGCATGCATTGCGCGAGCGCCTGGCAGCTAAACAAGCTGCTATTGCTGCGGAATACAAGCCGGAGGAGATGAAGGAAGTGAAGCAGCCGATTGCGCCGAATGGGAAGCCTAGCCGTTTATCTGTGGATGCGTGGCTGACTTGTGGCATTCTTATGCCAAGCATTGTCTGGATTCATTTATTGAGGATGGGCATTTGAATCTTACGCATGATGACTTGCGGATGATTCCTGACATCGTGGAGAATTATGACTCTGTGAAACTTATTGACGCCAAAAAAAGGGTATACTCTTGAATTTACAAAGCAGTATGGAGATGCGCTGTATGTGGTTGTTGAGACAATTGGAGGCAAGAAAGACAACCCGAGAGGCACGCGCCAGAAGACAATCTACTTAAACGAGATTACAAAAAAGGCGAGCGGGCAGGCGTTTCACCCGACTTCGTTCTCGAAGAATTTCACTCGCACGGAAATTGTAAATCTGATTAGTGAATATATCAAGCAAAATTATGCAAGAAATATCGAATAAGTATAGACTGCGCTCTGATTACGTTGATTATTTCAGGCTGGAAGGGAATATCAGCTTGCACGGAAAGTAGAAATCCGATGTCTTCAACCATTAAGCACGATTATTCGGAGTCACAAAGAAAGAGCTATGAGCAATAAGCACGGTTCAGTTGTTCCGCATAGCAAGACTGAGATGCAGCTTTGAGCGATGTGAATTTGTGTGAAGAAAATGGATGTAATCGTAAGTTTGCGGGCACAATATAACCCCGGAGGTACGGTGGGGAACCTAGTAGAACAAGATTCCCCCTCTCCGGGGTTCGATGAAATTATAAACGTTTTTTATGCAAAACATCAAGGATTATTTTGATAATTCTTCTAAAGAATGGGATTAGCACAACGAGCATCTGTAAAATAAAAAGTCCCGCGAGTTGGGCCATCACTGGGGCTCCGGATTGGTTACCGGCAAGCCGTACAGAGCCGTTCGCGGGACACGTTCCGCATGATGCGGATAATAGCACCCCCATTAAAAATGCCGAGGGTATGGCGGCTCCGGCTAGCGGACGGCAAGCTCTGCACTTTAATGGGGTATCTGACGTTAGATTAGCAGCTATTAAGGTTTTTGTAAAGAAATAAAAGATACAAAATCTCGGAAATACGCGAGAAAAAGAATTGATGCCAGAACGATGTAAATTATTTTTTGTGCTGGCAGTTTGCTGCACAACTTGGCACGGTAATTGACCTCTCGTTTGCGGCTGTATAATTGGAGCTTTTGAAAAACAAACAGACCACCCCGCCCGCAGACGGCGCGCCGAATTTGTTTCAATCCGATCTTGTGCGCTCTGCCGTAAAGGATAGCTTAAATGCACTCTATGGAAAAATGCGGAAAATGTCAAGAGTAAATCAGTATTTTCGCGACTTCAAACTCAGAACATCAATTGCCTGTATAGAAATGGCGCACTCATCTTGAGGCTACCCGGATTCCAAATCCGGGGCGACAAGGCGGTGCGCCTGAAGCAATAAGTACACTGAAGGAGGTATTTAGTCAATAACAAAATTATTAATACAGACCAAACAGCTAAAACCGGGGTAGGTGGTGTTGCTTGGCAGTGTAAGAATAGGCGGGTAGGGGGACTGTATTTGTTAAAAACGCGAATGTTCTGTATGATGGCATGGCTAATTCTTGAAAAAGGGGAGAATATATGGTAGGATATGTGCATGCAAACAGCATCAACAAAAGAGGATTTGCGCAACTTATTGGCACCGCACCGCGGTAAGCGCATTGTGATGGTGCCGACGATGGGAGCTCTGCATGAGGGCCATGCCACGCTGATGCGCCAAGCTCGCGCGCTGGCCGGGGCTGAGGGTGTGGTGGTTTCCAGTATCTTTTTGAATCCTGTACAGTTTGACAATGCCGGTGACTTGGCTGCTTATCCTCAAACGCCTGAGGCAGATTTGGCAGTTTGCCGCGATTGTGGGGTGGATATCGTCTTTATGCCTACGCCAGATATCATGTATTGTGGCGACCGCTCTATCACGATGGAGGAAACTCATCTTTCTACGGTGCTTTGCGGTGCAAAGCGTCCCGGTCATTTTGCCGGTGTGTGCTTGGTTGTCAGCAAGTTGTTCAATTTGGTGCAACCTACAGATGCTATTTTCGGTAAGAAAGATTACCAGCAGTTGGCCATTCTGCGCCGCATGGTGCGCGATTTGGATATTCCCGTATCAATACATGGCGCAGAGATTGTGCGTGAGGCGGACGGCTTGGCACTCTCGAGTCGCAATGTGCGCTTAACCCCGGAGCACCGAGCCGCAGCACCTACTATTTGCCAAACCCTGCAGGAGGCTAAACAAGCCTATAAGGCAGGTGCTGCTGCCGCCACAGTGTGCGAAACTGTCCACAAAACACTGGCTGCCATACCCGGAGTTCAAGTGGATTATGTGGAATTGGTGGATGCAGAGACGCTGCACGAGTTGACGGATGACAAGCGCATGGCTCTGTTAGCTGTTGCAGCCTTCTTTGGCGAAGTTCGCTTGATAGATAACACCGAACTTACCCGCTGATTATGATTATTGCTGAGAATTTGCACCGCAGTTATTACATCGGCAAGAAAAAGCTGGAGGTGTTGCACGGCTTGTCTTTGCACATCAAGCGTGGCGAGAAGGTCTTTTTGTGCGGCCCCAGCGGTGCAGGCAAAACAACCTTAATGTACACATTGGCTGGCTTGGAGGCACCGCAAGAGGGGTATGTTTCCATAGACGGAACGCGCATATACGACCTAGGGTTGCGTAAGCGTGCGTTGTTCCGTAATCAAACGATGGGGTTCATTTTCCAGAACTATATGCTCATGCCGGAGCTGACGGCAATTGAAAACGCCTCATTAGCAACAGCGGTGCGTGGTGAGGAGGCCACAGAGAAAGTAAAAGCCTTGCTGGAGCGCGTGGGCTTGGGCGACCGTATGGACCATTTGCCCAATGAGCTTTCCGGTGGCGAGCAGCAGCGTGTGGCTATTGCTCGTGCTCTGGCTCACAATCCCTCCATTATCTTTGCAGATGAACCTACCGGTAATTTGGATTCGCGCAACGGACGCCAGATTTTGGACTTGTTGTTTGAGCTTGCAGATGAAGGTGGTAAAACCTTGGTGATGGTGACTCACGATCCGGATGTAGCACGCTTAGGCGACCGCGTGCTGACGATACGCGACGGCGTGGTACAGCACGAATCTTGAGACGCTTGAGAAACCGGCGATTTGTTGTAGAACGTATGATGATTCATACGTTCTATATGTTATATAGGCCTACACTCACAGAAAAACGCACTTAGGGCGGATGTGCCTTGCGTTTTTTCTTGCGGGCAGGGGTTGTTTTTGATAGTATACCGAAAGTATAGGAAAGAAGTATGTTAGAAGCACGCAATATTTGTCTGGAAGTAGACGCAGGGGAAGAGCCGCTTTTCTTGCTTAATGATGTCAGTTTCTGTGTACCTCGCGGTCATTTCATGGCTATTGTGGGACCCAGTGGCTGCGGTAAGACAACGCTTCTGAAGTCCATTGCCGGTATTAAGGAGATTACCTCCGGCTCATTCTTTTGGGAAGGGCGCGATTTGGAAGAAGATGGCGACTTTGAGCCGCATGAGATTGGTTACGTGCCCCAGTTCAGTATTGCATACGATGAGCTGACGGTGGATGAGAGCATTGAGAGCTCCGCCCGTTTGCGCGTGAATGCCTCGGAGGATGAGCTTAATGACATTATTGACAATGTGCTTGCCGAAACCGGGCTAACAGATATTGCTGACCGCCAGGTGAAGCTTCTTTCCGGCGGACAAAAGCGCCGTTTGGCATTGGCTATGGAGCTGGTATCCGGTCCCCGTATTTTGCTGTGCGATGAGGTGACCAGTGGCTTGGACCCGCGCTCTGAGCGCGAGATTGTTGAGCTGCTGCACGATTTGAGCATGAAGGATGGCCGCATTGTTATCTCCGTAACGCACAGTTTGGCACAAATGGAGTTGTACGATAGCATCATGGTGCTGCATCGCGGTAATCTGGCCTTCCACGGAACGCCGAATGTGATGTGCCATTACTTCTCCGTTGGTAATTTTGAGGAGGTGTACCCCCAGCTCTCCTGTCGTGAGCCGGAGGAATGGAGCCGCAGCTGGCTGAAACACCGTGTGGACTACTACAAGCGCTTGGAAAAAGAACACGTACGCAAGTTCTTAGAGCGTGGTGAAGAGCCTCCGCCACCTAGTCCAAGACATGATGAGGAGGAAGAGGAGCGCCCGACGCCCGGCTTCTTCTCTCAGTTAACCACCTTGCTTAGTCGTCGTTTCAATATCTTCTTGCGTGACCGTTCGCAGCTGACCCTGCAAATTGCCATGATTTTGATTTTCCCCATCATGGTGGCATGTTTTACGGATCAGGGGTGGCAGGCTCTTACAAACCTGAATGATTCCTCCGGAATGACAATGGCCGAGACGATTCGCGCCCTGAAGGACCAAGCCAATCAAAATGCGTTGGTCGGTTCTGCCATTTCCGGCATCATCATGTTCCAGGTCATCCTCTTGGGGCTGATGGGCTCCAACAACTCGGCCCGTGAGGTAGCGGGCGAGCGACTCATTATGGAGAAGGAGAAGTTTGCCGGTGTGTCCCCCGCAGCTTATGTGTGCTCCAAGATGCTCTTCCTGAGCGTGCTGATATTGGTGCAAAGTTTGTGGATGTTCCTCTTTGTAGACTATTTCTGGGGTTTTAAGGGAGACTCCATGAACCACCTTATCTTCCTGTTGCTTGCCAACGCTGCCATGACGAGTGTTTGCCTTGGTATCTCTGCCAACTCTCGCACGGCGGACCAAGCCTCGCTGTTGAGCATTTACTTGGTGGGCTTCCAGCTTCCGCTCTCCGGTGCCGTGCTGGCTTTGGATGAAGTTCTTGCCTCCATTACCCAGCCGTTCATTTCTGCCTATTGGGCATGGAGCGGCAGCCTCTCCGGGGTAGAGAGCACGTATCGTGACGTCGTCGACAACATTGTTCAAACCTCGTTCCAGCCGTATAATATGTGCCTGATCGTGCTCGGTGCTCATATTGTATTCGGCCTTATTCTTACCTATATCGGCGTGCGCCGAAGCCGCTGGGAGTAAACAAATTTAACTTATTATCATGGCCAGATCCTCCAGAAGAAGAAGAAAGAAATCGGGTAGCATGCCCATGAGTGTCATCGTGTGGGTAGCCGCTGCGGTTGTTGTTGTCATAGGCTTTATGACAATGCGCGGTGAAAAAGACTCAGAAGATGTCGGTGGCAACTTCTCTGCCACACAATACCTTAAGCGCGGTTCCGCTGCAGTGGGCAACACCTACAGAATCAATGCCAACGTGATGGAGGTTAACTCCCACGGTGGCAGCCGCATTATTGAGGTGATGACCCCTGAGCATAAGAGAATCGGACTCTTTGTGCCGGCAGACGCACGCCTGAATGCCAATGTGCGTAAAGGTATGGATTACGTGTTTACCGTGAAGGGCCGCAACGGCAAGATGGAGGATGGCACTCCTGTAAAAGGCATTTTGGTAGTAACTCAAGCAGAAGCCAAGTAATGAAATCACTTTACCTCTTACCCCTTATTCCGTTGGTGTTAGGCACGGCTTATGCGCAGATGCCTACCTCTACCGCACCGCAAAGTTTTGACTTGTCGGGCCGTTCCACGCAGGCTCAATCCGGTGTGCAGAACAATGACCCCAACGCCTTTGGTGAGACTCCGCCGCCGCAGCTCATGGGCATGGAGATTCCGCTGCTCGACCCTTCGTCCGATACCGTTTCTTTCAATGGCGGTAAGTTTGATGTAGGCAACAACGCCGCCGTGCGCACCTTGTTTGAGGATTACCTGAGCCAAACGCCCGACGATACAGAGGCTTCTCGCAAGTATCGCCGCAGCATCGAGAAGCTCATTGATTTGACGCAAAAGTATTCCAAGAACGCCGGCCCTGTAGGCAGCAAGGTGATGGTTAAAATCGGCTCCACACTGTATGATATCTCCGATTACCCCGGCGATGGTCAGCAAGCCGGTGTGTTAGCCAGTGGCATTGTGAGCGCCTTGGATGCACAGCGTGGCAATTTGAAGCGCGACCAAGCTAATAAGGAACTGGACGACGAAATTGAGCGCTTGGTGAAGAAAACAAACTCACTCACCAACCAAAATACACAAAAAGGCCAAGGTAACGGCAATATCGGTAACATTAAAGGTAAGTCCGGTAACAGTGGCGGCATTGCCCATACTGTGAGAATTGCTTTTAATACCCAAGAAATTGCAGAGAATAAGGCTATACAAACGGCTAATAAGGCTGCCAACCAGGCCGCCTTGGCGCAGGCTAAGATTCAGTATCAGGCCATGATTCTGACCTTCTTCTTGCAGCGCCGATTTGACCATGCCGTTATCGGTGCCCGTATCTACCGCCACGTGTTCCGTGATGGTGATACGAACCTGAAGATGGATAAGGAATCCGATGCTTACAAGATGATTACCGGCATTACCGGCATGCCCCCCACCATCAACATGCTGGATGCGTCGGCAGCCAATGCCCGCCGCGAAATCGACCAGAATATGGATTCTATCACCAACCTGTTGGCGCAAAACAAGTTGGGCGAAGCAACGAATCGCCTTATTACAGCAGTTGCCTTGGGTGAGTATATGCAGAGTGTGGCCGTGTTCCCCAAAGAATCCCGCCAGCGCATTGCTCACTACTGGACCCTGCGTAAACGTGCCCTCACCGCTTTGAATGCGCGCGATTACGGTACTGTAGAAGCCATTGCTGCTGAAATGAAGGAGCTGGATGTCGACTTTGACGATTCCTTGCTTCTGAGTTACACCGCCGGTAAGAAGCTGCAGAGCGATTCCTACCTGCGCCAAGCCGCCAAGGCATTGCAGGATGGCAAGGAAGCCGAGTTCCAAGAGGCTATGGCTAATGCTGCCATCATTTGGCCTCGCAACCCCAATATCGATAAGGCACGCGAGGATCTCAACAAGTTTGATAGTTACGATAAACAGAAGGAAGAGTTCTCCAACTACATTAAAGCCAAGCGTTTCCGCGATATCTATAAAGACCGCGAGCGACTGAAGGTGGTATGCGTGGACCAAGAGCTTTCTCGCCAGTATGAGGCTGTCATTCGTTATATTGAAACGATAGATCATTCTCTGTCCGAGTTCCGCACCATTGCTGAGGAACAGGCTGCTATGGGTGGTGCCGGTATGGCTTACGAAAAGCTGGTACAAATGCAGCAAGCTAATGATGCCCTTACCGATGAGCTCTTCCGTGGGCAGTTGAAAGAGGATAAAAAGTTCTCCGATACATTGCGCGATATGCGCGACGCTGCCGGTGAGTTTACCGATGAGTTAGCTCTTGCACAAAAGCACGAGAAGCAAGGGGAGTATGGCTCTGCCTTGGCTCACTTCTACCGCGCCTTGGAGCTGAACCCTGCTTCCATCATTGCCAAAGCCGGCATCGAACGCGTATCTGAGGTGATTTATAACGCAACATTTTGATTTACCGCGCACCTCAACAACCGCTGCATTTTCATGCCCGGAGTTGTTACCAGATTTGCCCCCACGCCCAGCGGACCGCTGCACGTGGGGCATCTTTTGGCGGCGTTGCAGGCTCGCCGCCTTGCCGATGTACATGGCGGGGCATGTCTCTTGCGTATAGAAGATATTGATATCACACGCTCGCGGCGCCATGAGTGGGTGGATTTGATGTATGAGGATTTAGCGTGGCTGGGGTTACACTTTGATGGCGAGGTGATGGTGCAGTCCAACCGCTTTGATGTGTATGCTGCTGCCTTAGCTCGGCTGAAAGCGATGGGCTTGCTGTACCCCTGTTTTTGCACACGTGCAGAAATTAAAGCGCAGATAGCTGAGATGGGGCGCGCGCCCCATGCCACCTTAGGGTATTTGTATCCCGGCACCTGCAAGCATCTTTCTGCTGATGAAGCCGAAGCTCGCATTGCACGCGGCGATGCTCACGCTTGGCGCTTAGATATGGAGCGTGTGCAGGATTTAATTGGCACTCCCTTATGGTGCGATATGCACAAGGGGGTGCAGCGTTGTGTGCCGACGGTGTATGGCGATGTTATATTAGCCCGCAAGGAAATGCCAGCCAGCTACCACCTTGCTGTCGTTATTGATGATGCCGAGCAGGGGGTAACCCATGTAACACGAGGGGAGGATTTGTTTGATGCTACCAATATTCACCGAGCGTTGCAGGCCGTATTAGCCTTACCGGTGCCCACCTATTGCCACCACGGATTACTGAAAGACAATGCCGGAAAGCGTTTGGCTAAGCGCGATGGGGCTCGCTCACTGGCCTCGCTGCGTGCAGCCGGTTACTCCGCTCAAGATGTGCGCGATTCGCTGCAGCAAGCGTTGCTTAATGGCGGCATTTGGAAGGTGTAAGGTGAGCATCCCTTCCTATCAGCAACATAAGTGCCCGTTGCGGTGAATAACCACAACGGGCTTAAAATTAGAGGCTCTGTTAAACTATACAGTTGATAAATGGGAGCTTGTCGGTCTTCCGTACTACGCACCGCAGGTGCGTTCTTCACTACAGCGCAAGCTGTTCTTCACCATCTGCCGCAGGCAGATTCTTCACCATGCCCAACGGGCATTCTTCACCACGGCGGCAGCCGTTCCTCCTCCCAAATACCGCGAGCGCAGCGAG
>CAJGCZ010000001.1 GCA_904501975.1 uncultured Akkermansia sp. | reverse complement strand
GAATTCGGCTCGCTGCGCTCGCGGTATTGGGGAGGGATGAGAACGGCTTACGCCGTGGTGAAGAATGCCCGTTGGGCATGGTGAAGAATCTGCCTGCGGCAGATGGTGAAGAACAGCTTGCGCTGTAGTGAAGAACGCACCTGCGGTGCGTCGTACGGAGGGCCGACAAACTATCATTTATCAACTATCCCCGTAAACAGAGCTACAGCTCTAATCATCCAGCAAGGAGCGCAGAGAGGAGATGGCATCGGCACAGTCCTCCTCGCTGAGGGGCGTATTCATCAACACATCGTAATCAACGAATTCGTAGAGTCGATTCGGGATTTCTCGGATAAAGCAGGAGGGGGCGCAGCGCTCTTCGGCGCCGTAGCGGGTACGTTTGGCGCAATAGGTCATCGTCAGACGCTCTCGAGCGCGTGTAATGCCTACATAGAACAGGCGGCGCTCTTCGTCTAGGTTGCCTTCATCCACTGAGCGCGTGTGCGGCATCAGGCCATCTTCCACCCCCACGATGTACACCTGCGGGAACTCTAAGCCTTTGGCTGCGTGCATGGTAATGAGACACACGCCGCTTTTGCTCTCGATATCGTCGTCGTCGCGGTCGTTATCAAGGTTGATTTTAGAGAGGAAGTCGGTAAGCTTTGCGCCGGGAAGCCAGAACTGGCGCAGGGCTGTTTTAATGTCGTCAATGGCGGATTGGCGGCGGTTGCGTTCTTCGTCTGTCTTGCAGTTGCGAGAGATATACTCCTCGTAGCCGGTTTCTTTCAGGAAATCAGTTAAGATATCGACAAAGGCGCGCTCGCTTTCCGCAAACTCGGTGCCGTAGCGAGTAACAAGCTCCGTGAAAGCATTGATACTGTTTTGTGAGCGAGTAGAGCACTCGGAGAGGAATGATAAATCGAGAAGGGTAGCCCAGATGCTCTTTTTGTTGTCACGACTCCAATCGATGGCGAAGGATGCCGTGGTAGGGCTGATACCGCGTGGCGGGGTATTCAGCACGCGCAGCAGGTGCAAATCTGCATCCGGGTTGTCCATGAGCTGTAAGTAGCTGATGAGGTCTTTAACCTCGCGGCGGTCGAAAAAGCTCTTGGTGCCTACCATACGGTACGGAATATGGTGCTCGCGCAGAGCCATTTCCAGCGCTCGGCTTTGGGCATTAGCGCGGAAGAGAACAGCAAAGGCCTCCCAAGGCAAACGCTCGCGGAGTCGCAACTGCTCCACTTCGTCTGCAATAAACTCTGCTTCTTCCTGGGGGCCGGGCATGGCGAGAAGTCGCACCGGATATTTGCCCTCCTTGTTTGTGCGCAGGGTTTTCTCTCGTCGGCCGGCATTGTTGCGGATGAGGATGTTGGCGCAGTCGAGTACCTGTTTGGTGCAGCGGTAGTTTTCCTCAAGCTTAATGACGGTGGGGTTGGGGAAAAAGCTTTCAAACTCAAGAATATTAGAAATCTGAGCACCGCGCCACCCGTAAATGGATTGGTCATCGTCACCCACCACGCACACATTGTGCTCCGGCCCTACCAGTTGGCGGAGTAGACTCATTTGTAGCGAGTTTGTGTCCTGGAACTCATCAACCGTAATAAAGGTGAAGCGCTTGTTCCATTTGTCGTGCACATCCGGGTAGCATCGCAGAAGTCTCTCTGTGAGAATGAGTAGGTCATCAAAGTCCACCGCATTTTGGGCTTTCAGCTCACGCTGGTAGGCACCCGCAACGGCAGAAATGAGCGTGTCTTCGATGGCCCGGAAATCCAAACCTTGGTTACGAACGCGCGAGTATTCTGCAATAACCTGCGCCGGCTCCAGTTTTTCGCGGCGTGCGCCGTATTCCATGATAAGGCGTTTAAGCAAGCCGCTTTGGTCGGAACCGGTATAGATGGAGAAATTTTCTTTATAACCTAGGCGCCCGATATCCTGACGCAAAATGCGCACACAGAGCGAGTGGAAGGTGCACACTGTCATTTTGCGCGCCGCTTTACGATCTACCAGCCCGGCCACACGGTCAGCCATTTCGTTAGCAGCTTTGTTGGTGAAGGTAAGGGCAAGGATGCCGGCAGGATTCACGCCTTGCTCAATCATGTTGGCAATGCGGCATGTTACGGTACGCGTTTTGCCTGTGCCGGCACCGGCAAGAATAAGAACCGGACCGCGCAGAGTTTGAACGGCTTGCTTTTGGGCTGTATTTAAGCTATTGATGTCGAATTTTTCTGCCATGGCTGAGCTTCTGCACGCATTAAACAAGCGGCGCGCAATACTAGCATATTTTGTCTACAGCTACAAGCCGGAATTGTAATTTGTTTCTGTGCGTACGCAGAGTGTGTATCATTTCAACAATGATAACGTCTGTTGCAGCATGCGTTAGTCGTGTGATGAGAACAAGAGCTTCCACAACATGCGGAAAGGCCATGTAAGGCAGCTCCAAAGGAAATCGAAGCATGCTAATCCTAAATCAAAGAAAAAGAAGAAGATGCGGATAAAGAATCCTAAGAAGAAATAGGCTATAGATATAACAAAGGCAACACAAAAGATTGCAAAGAGCAACATTAAAAAGAATTCACCCGTAGACATAGAGACATCATTTAGTTTGAGTTGGGCGCTTCATCGGGCCAATGGTGCTTGGGATATCGGCCTGCAAGGTCTTTCTTCATTTGCGGATATCCGTTCTTCCAGAATGAGCTGAGGTCGGAGGTAATTTGATACGGACGCTGGTTGGGTGCCAAAATTTCTACAAGGCAGCGCACGCGTCCATCAGCAATGAGGGGCGTGTGAGGCACGCCGAAGAGTAATTGGCACTTAAGGGCGAATGTAGGAGTGCCGTCTTCTCGGTACAACAGTTTCACCTCGCGGCCGTTAGCCAACTTTATAGCCTTGGGGGCATAGCGGTTTAAGCAGTCCTGCTGCCAATCGGATAACCATTCTCGGAGAATCGGTAACACGGGGCGCTGGGCAATATCTTTGTAGCTCACGGCACCTTCGCAGAGCATGGTAATGGCTACAAGACGGTCTTCTTCCCCAAAGTCAGGAATCTCCAGCTCCGGCATAGCTTGACGAAGGCAAGTGAGGCGATTAATCCATTGAAGAACATGGCCATCCCATCCCTCAAGGCGCAATTCTCCGCGTACAACGCGGTCGGCCAAAATAGGTGCAGCTGCATCAGGCGCGGCATCCCCCGTTTCTTTTTCCTGCAACACAAGGTCGCGATAGAGAATGCGGTGATAATTCAGTACTCGTTTGCGGGTCGTGTCGTACGCGGGTACATCATCCTCATGCAACGGTAAATGCGCGAGTTGCAAACGGGTGCAGCGGGAAAGGCGGGTCTCCACATTCTTGCCGCCGATTTCCGTCATTTCTGCGGCCAGCAGAATATCGCAATCCGGCCTTAAAGCAACACCTGCCGTTAATTTGCCACTGCGGCGGCGTGTTAAGCGGGCGGTGCCGGTGGCTTTGCTGTTACGGGCGGCAATGTTGTCCGGGAAAGCGAGTAAGAGCGCCTTAATAATGCTCTCCTGATGGGCTGTAAAGTTCGGCTCCTGATTGCCTCCTTGCAACTGACGGAAGGAGGCTCGAATCTCTCGTGCGGCCCTAGCCATAATACCCAGTGTGTTGCACGCTGTGGGGGCTCCTTGTAAGGCTTCTGCTCGGAGTAAGGCACGCCATTCTGCTTGAAAATCAGTAAAATCGGACTCTTCACGCAGCGATTCATGTAACCCGGCATTGGTAGCTATGCTTTCGCTTTGAATAAGTGCAGCAATGGCAGCCATTTCTGTTTCGCAGCCTAAATCATGCCCTGCCACCAGCATGCGCGCTGCTACGGGAGGAAGCGGGTAGCGCATCATGCGCCGCCCAATGTCTGACAGAGCTCCATGGCTATCAATCGCGCCGAGATTCATTAATAAATCCCAAGCCTGAGAGAATTGAGCCTCGGTTGGGGCATCCGGCCATGCAAAGCGGCGCAAGCCCTCTTGCCCGACGGCTCCCCATGCCATGAGGTTCAGGAAGGCCGTGGAAATATCAGCTCTATGGATTTCCGGTGATGGATAGGGCGCGCGTCGGCGGTGGTCCGCCTCGCTCCATAAGCGAATGCAGCGCCCCGGGCCTAAGCGCCCTGCACGGCCTGCACGTTGTTCTGCCTGAGCCTGAGAGATGGGCACAATATGGAGTGTAGACAAACCGCGTACGGGGTCCCATCTGCCTTCACGAGCAGTACCGCTATCAACCACAGCGCGCACACCTTCAATGGTGAGTGAGGTTTCCGCGATGTTGGTGGAAACAATCACACGCGGGCAGTCGCCTTTTTCCACGGCTCGGGTTTGAGCATCCGCGGAAAGTTGCCCATGGAGCGCATACACCTCTCGACCGTGCATCCAGCCCACATTTTCCAGAATCTCGACGGTTCGTCTAATCTCGTACGCGCCGGGGAGAAAGACGAGAATATCGCCCACGCACGAGGAATCAATCAGTTGACGGACTGCAACGGCGCATTGCTCCCATACAGGCGGCGGATTAACGTAGCCGAAGCGGTCGCGTACCGGTACAGGCGGCAGATAGCTGATTTCAACCGGGTACATCCTACCTTCTGCGCGCAACACTGTGGCTTGCGGGAGGTAATCCTGCAATTTGTCCAGCTCTAAGGTGGCGGACATTACCACGACACCAAGGTTCGGGCGTGTGGAGCGTTGCAACTCCAGCACGCGAGCCAAACAGAGGTCGCCGGAGAGTCGGCGCTCGTGCACTTCATCGAAAATCACAGCAGAAACGCCCTCCAAGGTCGGGTCATCTGTCAGTCGGCGCTCCAGTATACCATCTGTAACAAAGAGAATGCGGGTTTGCGCACTGCAACGGGAGTCAAATCGCACCGTGTAGCCCACCTCTGCACCGAGTTTGCAGGGATATTGTTTAGCAACAAATCCGGCCAAAAGACGAGCAGCCAAGCGACGTGGCTGCACCACGATGATGGTTCCCGTGTTGCCCACTCCGGCATCCATTAACATGCCCGGTATGCGGGTGGATTTACCGCTACCTGTCGGAGCACTTAGCAGGACACAGAAACCGGGCTTTTGCACCGCGGTTATAACCTCGTCTCGTATGGCATCAATCGGCAGCATGCTTAACAGGGGGTAAGGAGGATAATAGCAGATTGCAGGGGGCGAGTCCAGCGGATGGGAAGCCCGTTGTATATTAATTCTGTACCAGGTACAGTATTGCCGTCAGCTGAGCATCGTTTACCGGTGGCATCAGGCATCAGCTCTTCAATGCGGTAGTGCTGTTCTGCTTTAATGCCACGCAGTTGTATGCGGGTGCATTGGTCTGTAAAGGCTCGTTCTGTGGTGTAGGCTAATACGAGTGCTTGTTCCCCATCCGTATATAGCATGGCGCAGTCCGGGCCTTCGTAGGGCGATATCAAGCGGTACAGGTCGCCCTGCTGCGTAAGCGGTGCCAGTCGACGGTAAAGGGCTAAGCGGCGATTAATCTCATCACAATCTTCCGCCGATAAGCAGGTGGGGTCCAGCTCAAAGCCGAGTCGCCCGGCCATGGCCACATCGAATCGGAACTTAAGGCTTGTGCTACGCCCGGTGTAGAGGTTGGGACTCACGGTCACATGCGCCCCGATACTGTTTGCCGGGAAGAGATGAGACGCGCTCCATTGCATGCGCAGGCGGTCGTAGGCATCCGTATTATCACTCAACCAAAACTCTTCGTGGTACCGGGCTGCACCGAAATCAAGTCGACCACCACCGGCAGAACAGCATTGGAACGTGACGTGAGGGAAGGCGGTTCTCAGGCTCTGCATGATACGGTAGTAGGCCTTAATGTAGTCTACATACAGGTTGGGGTGCGAGGCGTCTGTTATCATTCGGTTGCAATCCAACTTAATGTAGCTGATGCCGGGGTATTGCGAAAGAATGCCGGCAACTGCTGCGGTAATGTAGCTTTCAACTTCCGGCAAAGCTAAATTGAGGACTAATTGGTGGCGCTGTGTTGTGGGTGCCAGCTCCGGTAAGCGGATAGCCCAATCGGGATGGTTGCGGTAGAGCTCGCTATCGGGTGATACCATCTCCGGTTCCATCCATAGCCCGAACGCGATGCCGCACTCGTCTGCGCAATCAATAAGCGGTTGCAAGCCTCGGGGTAAGCGTGATGTGTCCGGCAGCCAGTCGCCCAGAGACGTAGTATCGTCCGTTCGTTTGCCAAACCAGCCGTCGTCGAGAACAAAAAGCTCAATCCCTAATTCGGCTGTGCTGCGAATCATCCGGCATATTTTATCCTCCTCGTGGTCAAAGTGAATTCCCTCCCAGCTGTTGAGTAGGGCGCGGCGTATAGATTCGCCATGTGGAATGACGTTCTTGCGGAGGTAGCGATGCAGGCGGCGAGAGGCGCTGCCTTTTCCTTGGTGCGATAACACCAGCAAGGCCTCCGGTAGTTCTAATCGTTGGCCCGGTGCCAGGGTGTAGGGGGCCTGTGCAAAATCATGGCCAAGAGTCATGAATCCTACACCTTGAGCATTGTGAGTAAAATTGATACTGTAATTGCCACTCCAACATAAGGCAGCCAAAAGGCAGGTGCCGCTTTCTTCCTGTGCCGGGGTATTGAGAGAAAGAATGATGGCAGGTGTGCCTTCTTGGGCGGTTTTGATGCCGCAAGACGAATGCACACTGAGCATATTGCCTCGCAAGACAGATTGCTCCTGCAACTGATGCTCACCGGCCCATACACCGCGGAAGGTAGTGATGTGGTAACTTGCTGCTTGTATTTGCGCCGTTAATGAATGAGCACGCAACAAAAGTATAGGCTCGGCCAAACCATTTGTTATACTGACACGTTGAGAGTAAATGCCTTCCTCTGTTAATCTCAGTGTCAATTGAATCTCGATTTGCGGATATCGCTCATCTGCCAGAGTCAGGATAAGGGAATCATTGGCAACGCAGTGCGAGCTCAGTGTGGGGTTAAGCCCCATGCTGCCACCCGGTAAAAGAATTTGTAAGGCATATTCACCGCTCAAATGGTGAGCCGGATATCCGCAGCGGCATTGGTAATCTGTCAGGTATTCGCTGCGTACCCTGCCGGCTGTGTTGTGAGTAATAATGGCAGCTCCTTGTTGCCAAGAAATTTCACCGTAGGGGTAGCAAACAGATATATCGTGAGGCATGGCGATGGCGGAGAAAAAACCGAAATGTAAAATGATTGAGCAAGAGTGAGCGGCGGAGGGCTTATTCATACTTGCGCGCCTCGCGGCGTGCTTTTCTGAGTCGTTCGCGCTCCTTAAGAGCCTGATTGCCTAACTTCGTTTCACGGTGTAAGTCGCGTGCTGCTTCCAAAGCGGCAATAGCTTCCAGTAACTTGGCTTCCGTATAGGGCGTGTGGGCGCCGTTGTAACCACGCTTATATTGGAGCATGAGTGCCGGGTAGAGACAGCGCAAACCAATGAATTGCTTTTGCTGCAAATTTGCTTTTGGGTGCTCCAACAACTGCCGGCATGTGCTGATGATGCGCTCCAAACTGTCATTATCTTGCGTGTCGTGCTGAAGAGCTGCGCATAACAGGTAGATAGCAGCACTCAACTCGCGCTTAGATGCGTTCTCTGCTCTATCTTCTGCTGTAGCCTGTTCTTGAATTTGTTGCACGATTTCCGGTGTGAGCCCCTCCAAGGGCAGTACGGCGTAGGGCCCGGCATTATCGCTGATGACGAGGCAGGGGATTTCCTGTACTCCTGCACTCAGGGCACGTGCTTGCACTTCGGCATCTGCCATAGTGGTGCAGGTTGTTGGCAAGGCGTGATAATCGATGGCGGCATCCTGAGGAAGTGCTTCTGCCAACACCGTTTTCGCCGAGCTCATGTCTGCCCCCGGAGCATGGTATACACAATACGTTTCAGCCTCTGCGCTGCTAAGAGAGGCCAAGGCGCAGAGGGCGAAACGAAGCAGTGCAGTATCCATGTTCATGATTCTTCTGTAACGCAGCTGATGGTAATGCGCTTAAAGCGAGACTCGGTGTCCTCAGACTCTGTATAAATCCCCGGTATTGTGGCTAACTCATTGTGCACAAGTCGGCGCTGGTATGCATTGAGCTTTTCCATCATCAGCGGTTTTCCCGTTTGCAATACGCGCTCGGCTCGGGAACGAGCACGGCGCAGCAACTTAGCTTCGCTGCGGGCGCGGTAATGGTCACAGTCCACACGCACGCGTGCTGCATCCGGCATGGTTGCTTGCACGATGCGGTTAACCAGGTATTGCAAATCGTCCAAGCGGTCACCTTCATCGCCGATAATGATGGCGGCATCAGTGCTCGTTATCATAAGGCATACACCATCACCATCCGTCGGGTGCTCCGTTGCGATGGTATAGTCTAAGCCTAAGGGGGAAAGAATCGAGTTGGCAGCCTGAACTGCCAACTCGGTAAGATTGAATGATTCGTTATTTTCCATGTTCTGAATTACTCATCAGCATTGCCTAAGAAATGCAACAGGAAGCGGAACATGTTGTAGAAGTTGATGTAGAGGCCCAAAGCACCGAGAATGGCGCCTTTCTCACGGTCCACAGGATCAACCAGCATGGCACCTTCGGCCTGAAGTTGTTGGAAATCGTAAGCCGTGAACAGGGCAAACACAACAATGCCTACAGCGCAGATACCAAGGCTTACCATGGAGTTGCCGAAGAAACGATTGGCAATCATGGCAATGATGAGCCCGATAAGCACCATCATGAGAGTGCGCCCCAAGCCGGAAAGATTACGGCGTGTTGTTCTGCCATATATAGCCATGATGGCGAACATACCGGCTGTGCAGGCAAAGGTGAGGCCAAGGGATTCGTTGGTGTAGACAAGCAGCAAGGGGCTGAACAAGGCTCCTTGTACCAACGAATAAACCAGAAGCAATACCTTGAGTGCTCCGCTCGTAAGCTTGTTGGCTGCAAAACACATAACAACCACAATACCCAAGGTGAGCAACGACAGCATGAAAAAGTTATCAACAACTTTTTGCATCAGAAGCAGGTCGCTTTCCAAGTAGACAGCGGCACCCGCAGAAAGAGCCATGGATAAGGCCAACCATGTGTATACCTTATTGAAATAGGCGCGCACATTGGCTGCAATTTGCTCGGGGTTCAGTTGATGGATGATAGTGTGTTCTGAATAGTGGGAGTCCATGCAAGCATTATAAAAATAAGTCGCCCTAATGTCAAGTGTATCCAATGCGTTTTTTGACATTGCTTCCGGTCTCGAATTGTGAGCCAGGCTCTAATGTTTGCGCGATTCTTTGATTTTACGCAAAGCTTTTGTTCGTATAGCCTCACGTAAGTGTGCCCCCTCTGCTAAAAGCGGTGTGGTAAGTTGAGGGTAACGCGCATGTATCTCGCAGATGCACCAGGCTGTAGCCATTTCTGCATAGTACCCGCAACATGGTATATGGGGTAGCTGCTGAAGAAATGCACGGCTCCATCTTTCTTCCTGTATGAAGTGATTGATTAGCATGACAATAGCAAACCGTGCTTCAAATTCTTTTGCGGAGTGCAGGTAGGGGTGGAGGAACCGCCACACGATTTCGCGATGTTCTTTAGTGAACTTATATGTGGCACAGCAGGAATCGCAAATGCTCCAGTTGGTGATGAAGGGAAGAAAAAGTTGTAATTCTCTTAAGCGTTCTTGTATTGGTATAGAAGCCGGAGCATAGCCAATGAGCATCCCGCGCACCATTGTTTCTTCCATGGATTGCGGGGGGGATTCCTCGTGGAAAATAGCCTCACGATTGTGGCGGGCTATATCTTTGGCTATTCGGTGTAGCTGTGGTAGCCTAACGCCTAAAAGGTTGTCGACACCGGGAAGCAGTGAAGAGGCAAACGCCTGAAAACGCGGCTCAGCCAGCGCTTTCAGGCGTTCTCTAAGTTCAACAATAGACATTACTGCGCAGCAGCTTCGTCCAGAAGTCGGATAATCTCGGGATCCGTTGCGTAGTCTCGAGCTGTTTTGCCGGCGTTGTCCTTGGCATTGATGTCTGCACCTGCCTTAAGGAGAATCTTAACAGTTTCCTTAACATTGGGGTACAGACCCATGCTCTGCACAACAAGGGGCTTCACCTGAGAGGCTGCTGCCGGGGAAACGTGTGCGAGAGAAATCTCTGCCTTTTTAGCGGCGGGCAGTACTGCCAAAATCAGGGGCGTGCGGCCTGCTGCATCAGCGGCATTAATGTCGGCTCCGCTGTTAATCAGCACTTGCAGGGTTTCCGGGCAGCCATCCATGGAAGCAATCATGACAGGGGTGGTGCCATCCGCATCCTTGGCGTTTACATCTGCACCGTTGGAAATAAGGACATTGCAAGCTTCTGCTGCGTCCATAAACTTCTCGTGCTGAGGAATGAGCTTACCGGCACCCATCAGCTTGAGGGAATCTTTAATGAGCGCATTGCCGGTGGCTGTTACATGCAGAGGTGTTACGTTACTGCGAGAGTCGCGAGTATCAACAGGTGCACCGTATTGGATGAGGTGCTCCATCACGTCGGCACGCGCAAGCATGCAGGCGTAAGCAATAAGGGAGGTGTGAGCGTTCACGCCTACATTGATGTCTGCTTTATTGGCAAGCAGAAGTGCAACCATTTCTTCATTGCCAAGTGCTACAGCTACAGAAAGGGCAGAAGGTCCATTGTTCTGCTGGCGTGCGTTGACATCGGCACCGTGCTCCAACAAAAGCAGAGCAACGTCCAAGTCGTTCATTTGTACGGCACCCATCAGCGGGGTGAATCCGTTGGGCATGCCGAGGTTAGGATTGCCGCCCTTTTCAAGAATCATACGAGCGATTGAAATGGTGTTTTCTGTGTTGTGCATGATGGAATGCAACAGCGGGGTTACACCATTGGCGTCGCGAGTGTCGGTCTCTGCCTTGGCGGTAAGGAGCATTTGAACCGCGTTTACGGCACCCTGTGCGCAGGCCATGGAAAGAGTGCTTTCGCCATTCGGGGCAGAGTAGTTAGCGTTGGCGCCGTGAGTGATAAGAAGGTCAATCATGGCCCAGTCATCGTACATGCAGGCAATGCCCAATGCTGTGATGCCGGGGTCTTTTACGTAGTTAGGATCTGCGCCGTTCTCCAGCAGTACATACATGAGGTCAGAGCGCTGTGCTACAGCGGCAAGCAACAGGGGCGTGTTGCCTTCAGGGTCCTTCATGTTGACATCAAAGCCTTCTTTGATGTGATTTGTTAAGTCGGAGGAAGTGTATTTCTGCATCAACTCCAAGAGAGGAGACGGTGCCGGGGCTTGCTCTTGCTGAGCCTGTACGGGCATTACTGCTGTCAGGAGTGCAGCACACAATGCGATAACTGAAGTACGCAGTTTCATGCCATTCTGTCTACCATATTCATATATACACTGCAAGGTTAGATTTGCTTTATGACGTGCTTTTTCGCGAGGCATTTTGATTGACTTTCTGCGCGAATATGGCAGAATAAAGCAGCAATGAGCACTTACGGCTATTATAGATTGGCAACGGTGGTTCCGCGCGTGCGTGTGGCGGACGTAGAGTATAACACAACGGAGATGATTGCCGGTATGCGTTCGGCTGTAGAGCAGGGCGCGCAATTGGTATTGTTCCCGGAGTTGAGTATTACCTCTGCCAGCTGTGCTGATTTGTTTTATCATAGCACCTTGCAGCGTGCTGCCTTGCAAGGATTGCTGCGTTTTTCCGAGGAAACGGCGGATTTGAATGTGCCGGCAGTTGTTTCGCTTCCGCTATTATTGGAAAATCGCTTGTACAATGTAGCTGCCGTTGTGAAAGACGGGCAGGTGCAGGGTATTGTTCCTAAGTGCGTGTTACCCAATAAGAGAGAATGTTATGAAAGCCGTGTGTTTAGTCCGGCAGCAGCTTTAATGAAGGACTTTGCTGAATTAAACGGCGATATGGTACCTTGTGGTGCCGATTTGATTTTTACGGACGGAGAGTTCTTGTCTTTCGGTATCGAGTTCGGCGATGATATGTGTGCCGTGTTGTCTCCCTCATCAGGTCTTGTGATGCAGGGGGCTACAGTGGTGCTGACGCCGTCTGCCGCTCCGGAGTATATCGGCGTATCGGAATACCGTCGACAGCAGGTTGCCGCCATGAGCGGTACACAGGTGTCCGCCCGCATGTATGCCTCTGCCGGTGTTGGTGAGAGCACGCAGGATTGCGTCTTCGGGGGGCAAGCACTTATTGCTGATAATGGCCACATTGTTGCAGAAAGCAGCTTGTTCTGCCGCGATACTAGCATTACGCTGGCTGATGTTGATTTGCAACGATTGCAGGCCGCCCGCCTCAGTGAAACAAGCTTCAATGAGTTAGCTGTGCCTATGGAATGGCAGGGTGTGCGCACAATTAATATCGGTAGCGTGGGTGGATGCTGTGATTTGGCATACGCTCACTTAAGCTCTCACCCCTTTGTTCCTTCCTCAACTGTTGCGCATGCTCGCTGCGAGGAAATCCTTAACATTCAAGCTGCTGCCTTGGCAAAGAGAATAGAACATACACATGCCAAAACATTGGTGCTGGGCGTGTCCGGCGGTTTGGACAGCACGCTTGCCTTATTGGTGTGTGACCGCGCTTGCCGCATGCTTGGGCGTGATAACAGCTGCATTTTGGCATTGACCATGCCCGGGTTCGGCACAACAGGCCGTACTTACAATAACGCTGTTAAACTGATTCAGTTGCTGGGTTGCACCTTTAAGGAGGTGAACATTAAGGAGGCTTGTTTGCTCCACTTCAAAGATTTGGATTTTGACCCGGCCCTGCGTACCAATACGTATGAAAACGTGCAGGCGCGCGAGCGTACTAAGTTGTTGATGAACTTGGCCAACAAGACCGGCGGTATGGTCGTTGGCACAGGCGATTTGTCTGAAATTGCCTTGGGTTGGGCTACCTATAATGGCGACCACATGAGTATGTACAGCGTCAACTGCTCGGTGCCGAAGACCTTGATTCGTTGCCTCATCAGCCATGTTGTGGCGCAGAGCCCTGCTGAACTTGCTGCTGTGCTTCAGGATGTGGTGGATACACCGGTAAGCCCCGAGTTGTTACCGCCTGCCGATGATGGCTCTATTGAGCAAAAGACGGAAGATGTGCTTGGGCCGTATGATTTGCATGATTTCTTCCTCTATCATTTCATTAAGTACGGAGCGGAATGTGACAAATTGCTTGCTCTGGCTAAGCATGCATTTGCCGGTCAGTTTGAGGAGGCGCTCATTGAGAAAACGCTCTCAACCTTTATGCGCCGCTTCTTTACGCAACAGTTTAAGCGTAGCTGCGTGCCCGATGGCCCGAAGGTGGGTACCATCGCTCTTTCTCCGCGAGGCGATTGGCGCATGCCGACTGATGTGTGTGGCACACTTTGGCAAATGTGATAAAGCGCGGGCCGGTATACATAAACCGGCCCGTTTTTTATTTGCCGCCAGCGCGACCGATGAGTCCGGCGGTTTCGGGATGGCCGGATTCCTCCGCCTTTTCAAGAGCTGTCTGTCCTTTTCTGTCGCGAATATTGGGGTCAGCTTCGGCATCTAAGAGAATACTTACGATGTCTGTTGAGCCCTCTTTCGCGGCAATCATGAGTGCTGTTTCTCCTTTGGCGTTTTGGATATTGAGACTCGCACCGTTATTAATCAATAATTCCACTACGTCTTTTTTGTGATGGTCTGCTGCTGTTATCAGGGCAGTATTGCCATGAGAATCGATGGCGTTTATGCTTGTGCCTGCCGCTATCACAGCACGCAACTTATTGCCGTTGTCGCATGCCGCGTAGTATATGGCGTCCTTCTGTGCTTCATAGGTGTAAGAGTCTGCTGATGATAGAGGTAATAGTACTGAACTAACGAGCACGGCAGCAACGACATTAAAAATGATAAGTTCTCTCATTCGTGTGTGGGGTAGATGATGGCTTCTCTTATACGTCCTATACCCCGCTTGGTCAACTCTAACTTGCCAATCGTTAGTAAAACGCTTTGTTAAAGTTTTTAGTTGATAGCCACACTAATAGCAATTTGTGGGGCTTATTGATGTGAGCGCAGCGAACGGAATTTGAGAGCCCCGGCCTGGGGCGACATATGGTAGCCCGGGGTGGAGCAGCGCAGCAGCGTAACCCCGGGAAAGATGAAAAATATTTTGGAACCCCGTTAGGGGTGGCATAATGCGTGGCTGTAATATTTGTGCTTATTTATTGATAAACATCAATAACGAAAGAACACTGCAACTGGATGCACCCCTTTATACCACCCCTCCGGGGTTCCAATGGATGGACGATTAACCCGGGGTTTCGCCGCTGACGCGGCTCCACCACCGGGCTATTTTATGGCGCCCTGCAGGGCTCTCAAATTCGGCTCGCTGCGCTCGCGGTAAATTCGTCCTTCGGAATTCGTCCTTCGTACTTCCACAAATTCCCATTTATCAACTAAAAAGTTTAACAGAGCGTAGTAAAAAAGCCTGAGGGGTGTATCCTCAGGCTTTGTCAAAAGTGTGTTTAGTAATGCTTAGCGTGCGCCGGCTGCCTCCAGCTCTTGAATGACAGCACGATTGCGCTCGTCGCGCGCTTTATCGAGGGCGGTTTCTCCCTCGTCATCACGGGCATTGACATTGGCACCGGCTTCAATCAGAAGCTTGACGGCTTCGAGGTTGCCTTCGTCTGCGGCAATCATCAGGGCGGTTTCTCCGTCTTCATCCGCAGCGTTTACATCTGCACCGTTGGCAATGAGTACTCGAACTGCATCTGCATTGCGGCTGTCAGCTGCTTCCATCAGGGCAGTTTCGCCGTCATTGTCAGCTGCATTGACGTTGATGCCTTGCTGCAACAAAGCCTTAAGTTCATCGTCGCCTTGGTATGCAGCACGCAACACCTGCTTCATAGGATGGTTGCGAGGCGTGTCTGCTTGTGCAACCGGGGTGGATACTGCTGCCAGAAGGACTGCTCCGATGATTGAGAATGTGATTTTTGCTTTCATTTTATCTCTCCTTGGAGTTAATATATACTAACTTTGTAGGAAAAGCAAGAAGAATAACAGAAAAAAATGACAAAAAGCTATTATTTTTCTAAAATAGGGCGAAAATCGGCAAAATAGGAGCTTCTATCAATGTAAATAGGAACAACTGTGATGGTTGCCCCCGGGAGAAGGAATTGACCATCGAATGAAGACCAACGGCGCGTGTGGCGCTCAAAATACCAACGAGAGCCTAGCTCATCGCCGCTGATAAATCCCTTCAATCGCAGCATAGGTACTTCCACAGCCATACCTTGCGGATAAGAATCCGTGATAACAGCCTCCCACGAGCGAGGTGTATCACTTTGGCACTCGTCTTCCAGGAATGCTGCTAATTTCATTTGCACTGCTTCCTTTTCAGCAATGGCAGATATGCGTTCTGTTTCTGAAATATGTTCAGCAATGGAACTGAGTTGCCCGATATCGGGCAGCTTGATAGTGGCTTGCTTACCCCTAACCAAGCGTTCAAACCCGCGGTGCACCAGCAAATCCGCATATCGGCGGATAGGACTGGTAAAGTGGCAGTAATCTCCTTTGGCTAAGCCGAAATGCCCAAGTGCCTCTGTGGAGTAGCGGGCACGCATCATAGCACGCAACAAAGCCGTAGTGAGTATATTTTCATCAGCATGCCCATGAATAGCCTCGGCAACGCGCGCCAGCTCTTCACGAGATGTGAGAGCGCCGGCGTTTATACCGTAACTGCGCGCTAAGTTGGCAAAGGAAAATAGTTTGGCCGGGTCCGGTTCCTCATGAATGCGGTAAATTGTAGGAGTTAACTGCTGGCTAAGAGCCTTGGCTACGGCTTCATTCGCAGCCAGCATAAACTCTTCAATCATTTGGTGCGCGGCATCGCTGCGCTCTTCTTCCACGGCTATGACTTTGCCGTTGTCGTCCAGCTTGAGCTTCAACTCCGGAACCTCCAAATTGAGAGCACCGGCCTTCATGCGGCGCTGTCGCAATTTGTTTGCTAAATGGTGTGCCTGCTGCAAGGCTTCATCCAGCTCATCATCACCGGTACTTGCTCGGTTTTCAATGACTGCGAGAGCTGTTGCGTAGTCTAAACGGCGGCGCGAGCATATAACAGCGTTGCGGAATTCGGCACGGAAGACTTCGCCCTTACGGTTGATGCGCATGAGGCACAGACGTGTGAGCCTGTCCACCCCTTGTTTAAGGGAGCATAAATCGTCACACAAACGCGGTGGCAGCATGGGAATGACGTAGTCCGGCAGATAGGTGGAATTGCCTCGCAGGTAGGCCTCGTGATCCAGCTCGCTATTGGGTGCAACGTAATAACTGACGTCTGCTATATGGACTGCCAGCTCCCAGCAGTCGTTATCCAGCGGGCGGATACTGATAGCGTCGTCGTAATCCTTCGCTGTATCCGGGTCAATAGTAAAAACGAGGCGGTCTCGCCAATCGTCTCTATTTTCATATTCCTGCGCAGGAATAGTACCGGGTAAGGCATCTGCTTCTGCTAATACGGAAGCAGGGAAATCGCTCTTCAGTGCGTGGCGTTGTATCACTGTGGCAAGGTCCACACCGGCTTCATCAGGGTACCCCAACACCGTTTCCACCGTGCCGGTGGGTTCCATGCGACCGCGAGCATAACAGCCAATGCTAACAGTAATGACCATGCCGGCTTGCACATCTTGCGGAGCAGGGGCTGTAAGACGAACTCTCTCAGGGGCACTTCGTCCATCGCCTTGCATGTAGCCGTATCTGCCACCGGGCTGATAGATACCAATCCAAGTTTTGGCGCGGCGCTCAAGTATCTCTTCAACACGAGCTTCCGGTCGCAGCTGCGAATCTTCCGGGTATGTATGCCTCCTTTTCTTACTGCGAGTAAATTGAGCGGAGGCGTTCAGCTTAACGGTAACGCGTACAATATCGCCGTGCATAGCGCCGCCATCGCGGTGCTCTCTAATAGGTAACTCAATGTGCCCTGCATCTTCAAACCCGGTGAGGTTGCGCAGCTGTTTCAGTGCGGCTTCGTTGGGAATAAAGAAGAGTTTACCACGTGCTGCTTTGTGGATACGCCCCTCGAGTGCAGAATCTACCACCTGTCTTAAAATAAGGCGCGCTCCTTTCAGGCGTTGCAGGGTCCCATTATCCTGCCATTCTTTAAGAATTGCGCGCAAAGCCGGGCGCTCTTGCGAGGATATACCCATGCCTCGCGCAATGGCAGATGCATCCTGTGGTTCGTAACTCTTGGAACGCAGGTAAGCCAGCAGTTGGTCTTCTAAAGAGAGCGACATTGCAGGATAGATATAGGAATCAGAAGGAATCCGCTACAGACTGCGAGAATACATCGAAGTAGGAGCGCTCACGGATTTTCTTCTGCATGGTGCTGTTGCCCATCCTGTCGTATGCGGATTCGCGCACCAAGCGCGCAAGCTTCTCTGCCCAAGCTTTCAGGTTTACATCTGCATTACCGGTTTTGGAGTATGCCTCTGCCGTGTAAAGCCTTGCCGACTTTCGGTTGGTGTCTTTGAATGCTACAAGCAGTTGCCCGCTGCGGGCATCGCGCATAGTACCTTCAAGCGTGATGTTGCCCTCTGAGATAAAACTGAAAATCTTAGAAGCCCCGGGCACGGCACCTAAAGTGCTGGTGATGGTGGTGGTAACTTTGAGAGCCGGTTGTTGGGGGCGAAATTTAACAACAGCCGTGTGGATGCACACATCTGCCTCGGACGGATTGGTCGTCAGTGTCCAATTAGTATGGTTGGCTGCATTCATTTCTCTGAGCTCTTTTACCATGGCTTGTACAATATAGTCCTGCATTTGCACTACCATGAGCGAGGCTGCTTCAGGATTGTTGTGTCGTACTTTGGACACATCCAAGGGATGAATATAGATTTTGCCGGATTTTTCTCCCGCATAAGGGTTGCCTTTCCCCCAGCTCCAGCATCCGTCTACCAAAACTTTAGGGTTCTTTTTCAATTCCACATTGTATAACCCGCTCTCAGATTTTAAATAGATCTGGCAGGATAAGAGTGTGAAACTGGTAAAAAGTAAAGACAGAATCAGTTGAAGCTTCTTCATGCGCGATTTTCTACCATTATTTAGTTGAAAATGCAAGATTTTAATGCGAATTATTGAATTTAGCTTGACTTTTCTTAACAAAAGTGGCATTCTACGCGCCCACTCATGCCTTGTGGCTGGGTGAGACAATCCCGGCGGGTGACAAAGACGCGCACCGACGTCGGATGAACTCCACAAAACACAATTTCAAACAATCATATTACGATTATGACGACTCTTACACTCAATGTAACGAAGCGCGAGGTTATCGGTACCGGTAAGCTCAACGCTCTCCGCGCTCAGGGCTTCATCCCCGGCGTTATCTACGGTCCGGCTGTTGAGGGCAACATCAACGTTCAGGCTAAGATTTCTGACGTTCGCAACTTCCTCAACGCTGCTGATTCCGACAGCGTTCTCGTTAAGTTGAACTTGGATGGCACCGAGCTCCTTGCCATGGTTAAGGATGTTCAGCGCTGCTTCCTTACCGACTCCACCATGCACCTCGACTTCGAGGCTGTAACTCCTGAGACAGTTGTTAAGACCAAGGTTGCCGTTAAGCTTACCGGCACACCCGTTGGTGTTGGCATGGGTGGTGTTGTTCACCAGATTGTGCACGAGGTTCCTGTTAAGTGCGCTGTTAAGGACATCCCCTGCTGCGTAACCGGCGACATCACCGCTGTTAAGCTTGGTGAGTCCTTCCGCCTTGGTCAGGTTGAGCTTCCCGCCAATGTAACTTCTCCGTTCAATGGCACGGTAGTTCTTGCTTCTGTTGTGAAGCCCTAATCTATCGCGTACATATTACTTTAAAAAGTCCTCCTTTTGCCGTATGGCGAAAGGAGGACTTTTTACTGTAGACGATTAGCAAGGTTTATACTGCAAGGTCGCCGAGGATGGGAATCAGCGAATGTTCTTATAGCGGTAGGGGGTATAACCGAGTTTTTTCAGCGTATCTATGCTGATGAGGTAACGGTAGCACTTCCAATGCGGAACACCGCCTGCTTCAATGGCATAAAAAGCACTGTGCTCTTTGTTCGCCCATGAATCAAACAAGATAACATGCACGCCGGGTTTAAGTGCAATATCACCGGCTTTCAGTTCCGAAAAATCGGATAATGCATCACACAACCCGGCTAACTCTCTTGTAGAATACGGGCGAGACAAACGCCAGCAGCGAGATACCAAGCCGGAACAATCGATGCCGGCAGCATAACGGCTCACAGCGTCATCTCCGCCTGCAACTTTTGCCTCGGAGGCATAATCACCTGCATAAACAGGGGATTCCTTGCTGAGTCTCTTTAAGAACTCTTTAGGCGTATCAAAACCTCCCCATTTATAGGGCATTCCGATGTTGACTCCGGGAGTCCACCACATCGCAGAACCTAAGCTTGAGGATGCAGCTGCATCCGGTGTGTCTATCCATTGACCATCTGCATCTAAACCGTGGAGAGCGTTGGCATCTGTGGCGGTCCATCGCAGCGTGGTGTATTGTTTAGCCATATCGATGGCATATTCTCTGGAAACGGTATCTCCGCAGGGAGCCGTTACACAGCAGCTTAACAAGGATGTGGCTGCTACAATGCTGCAAAATCGGAATATCATCCTCTGTACTTAGCTTTAGCATGCTGCCAAACGGCAAAGGCAATGCCAAGCACGTTCGGAATCCACAGTACGATGTAGGGCGTGATGCCACCGGATTTGCGAGAAGTTTCGCAGAAGACCAAGGCCACGAAATAGAGAGCTGCCACCATGATACCAATGGCAAAGCCCGTTGATGTATCGCGGCGGCGTGCCGTAATGGCCAAGGGAACACCGATAAGAGAGAAGACGATGCAAGCGCAGGCAAAGGAAGCGCGTTGAATACCTTCCGTGCGGAAAGCTCGCTCGTTTTTCTTGTTCATGTTGTTGTGGTAGAATTTACTGTCGGATGTTGCAGCGTCCCACAAGTTGGAAGCGCAGGGGAACGGTGATTGCTGGGCTGCAGCCTTGGAGTAGAGCTCAAGAGACTCCGGGTCTGTATGGCGAATCTTTTCCCAGTGCTCTAATTCATCAGCAATTTCTGCATTGGTGAAACGATTGGGTTTCATTTTACGGTGTGTGCGGATGGGCACATGCACTTGCAGAGGCAGCTCTGATGTTGTAAGCTGATTAATGATTCTGCCACCATCCTCCTGCTGCTCAATTGTTACATTGTACAGGGTGAGGTCCAGAATACGCGTCTTAATATCGAAATCGCCGATGACTGCGGATTGTGCATGTGCGGCGGAGAAACCACCCATGCCGAACGCATCTGCCTTGCCGCCATCTTTGGCCATGGGGTAAATATGAACACCCAGCAATCTATCCTCCGTTTTACCCTCGGTATAGAGTTGCACGCCATCGAGCTTGGTTGCACCCTGGCCGGCATTAAGCAGGTTTTTGGGGTTATCCATAGCGGCTTTCATTACCAGCTCACTCATTGCATTTTTACCCTTCGGGGCTACCTCAATATTAATATAGTAGCACAGCCCGGAAAGCACGATGCCCATACCAATGGCCGGAGCACTTAAGCGCCACAGGCTCAACCCCGCCATGCGCATCGAGGTTAATTCGTTGTCTGCGGCTAATCGTCCGTATACCAACAATACGGCTGTGAGGAAGCCCCACGGCACGGTAAAGGTTAAGGAGAAGGGGATAACCTGCAAAATGAAATCAATGACAATGGTTGCAGGTGCACCACTTTCCACCAGCAAGCTATGTAATTCTTTAAATAATTGCCCCAGCAACATTAACAGAGTGAGAGACATCACACCGAGGAATGTGACGGATATGAGCTGGCGAAGTATGTATCGATCGAGCGTCTTCACGATAAGTTATGATAAGGTAAGAAAGTTGCGGAGGAGGCGTAAACCCTGGATTTGGCTTTTTTCCGGGTGAAATTGTGTTGCTATGAGATTGCCTTTGATGATGGCAGCAGCAAATGTATCAGCATATCCGGTGGTGGCTGCTATGATTTCCTTGTCTTCCGGTTCCGGATAATAGGAGTGCACGTAGTAGAAATATGGGTCTGCGCCCATATCTGCCCAGATAGGATGCTGCGGATTAGACGGCGTTACTTTGTTCCATCCCATGTGGGGGATTTTCATGCCGTTATCTGTAAAGCGTTTAACGTGTCCTTTGAATAGGCCAAGACCGGAAGCACCGGGTGTTTCATCACTGCTTTCGAAAAGGATTTGATAGCCGATACAGATGCCAAGAAAAGGCTTATCTTGGCTCACCCAGTTGCGAATGGCTGTAACGAGTCCTTGCTTGTGAAGTGCTTCGGAGCAATCGCCAAAAGCGCCAACGCCGGGGAGTACAAGGTGTGAGATACCCTCTAAATCAGCCTCTGTTCGCACCAACTTCGCTGCCTTTCCAATGGCAAGGAAGGAGTTGCATACACTGGCCAAATTGCCTGCGCCGTAATCGATGATGCCGAGGGTACTCATGTGCTATTAAAGGGCGCCTTTGGTTGAGGGTATGAGACCAGCCGTGCGTGTATCCGATTCTACGGCCTGACGCAAGGCACGAGCCAAGCTTTTAAAGACAGCCTCTGCAATGTGGTGTCCATCCATGCCGTAGAATACTTCAATGTGCAGATTGCAGCGCAGATTGTTGACAATAGCGCGGCAAAATTCTACGGTGAGGGAGAGAGGCATATTGGGGGCATCTGCGGCACCTTGCGGGGCTCTGAACTCCAGATACGGACGGTTGGAGATATCGATTACGCAGCGGCACAGGGTTTCATCCATGGGAACATAGGCGCACCCGTAGCGGTTGATGCCTTTTTTGTCGCCCAGTGCTTTCAAAATGGTTTCACCAATGACAATGCCGGTGTCTTCTACGGTGTGGTGGGCGTCTACCTCTAAGTCGCCCACGGTACGCAATTCCATATCAATCAGACTATGACGTGACAGCAGATGCAGCATGTGGTCAAAAAAAGCGTGGCCGGTCTTAATGTCGGCTTTGCCCGTGCCATCCAGATTCAGTTTTAAGGAAATGTCAGTTTCTCCTGTGGTTCTCTTGCAATCTGCTGTTCTCATGCTGGTTCATTGTATCACACTGTCCCTCTCATTGACAAGAGAAAACGCTGTTTGAAAGGGATATTTACTGTTTTTCCTGTCAATACATGACCGGAATGTGAGGGTGCTGACTCAATGTGTCATTGCAAGAGCGTCGCCTATGTGCTAGTATACCCGCGTTATGTCTAATACGTCTCTTACGCCCGAACTTGCTAAGTTGACCTCCGAGCTGGCTGCCGGTTTCGCTCAGTCTCAGAAGGTTGTTTCTGCTAATGCTCGTATTCGTCTGTTCTATCAGAATCCTGAAGCTACGGATTTGTTCCGTCAGGTGAACGAGTACGGCGAGCAGCTTCGCAATAAGCACATGGCCGGTATGGCTCCCTCTGAAGAAGAAATTGCTAAATTTGATTCTCTCCGCCAGAATGTTGTGGACAACGATGTTTGCCGCGGCTTCCTTGAGGCTCGCCAGGAACTCGATGAACTGCTTTCCACTGTTCACCAGTACCTTTGCATTGCTATTGAGAAGGGTGAGGCTCCGACTGATGAGGAGGTGGCCGAAAGCATGCAGCAGCAGATGAGCGGTTGCTCTTGCGGTGGTGGCTGCCACGGCGATTGCGAAGATTGCGATTCCGATTGCGCTCATAAGCATGATGGTGAGCATGAGTGCTGCGGTGGCCACGGTGAGGGGCACGAATGCTGCGGCGGCCATGGTGAAGGCCATGAGTGCAAGTGCGGCAAGCACTAATTCCTATTCTTGAGTTTCTTGGTGCAATCCCGTTGCCGAAAGTTAGCAACGGGATTGCATTTTTTAGAAAAATTCTAATGTATGCCACAATATTGGGTGGATTTGACGCATAATTGCCTTGCAGGATGGCAGGGATTTCTGTAATATAGGGGCAATGGACGAAAAACTGATTATTATAGGAACGGGCCCTGCCGGCTACACGGCTGCAATTTATGCAGCACGTGCAGATTTGTCTCCGCTGGTATTCACCGGTGAGCAACTTGGCGGGCAGCTGACAACAACCACGGAAATTGAGAACTTCCCCGGATTCCCTGAGGGAATCATGGGTCCGGATCTCATGTTCAACATGAGCCAGCAGGCCGAGAAATTCGGTGCTCGCTATGCTTATGAGAATGTGCTTTCCGTAACCAAGGAAGCATGCAGCGACTTGTTTGTGGTAACAACATCCGGCGGAGCCTACAAGGCTGAGGCTGTGATTATTGCCACCGGTGCTACTGCTCGTTATCTTGGTATCGAAGGCGAGAAGGAGCTCATTGGCCACGGTCTTACCGCTTGCGCAACATGTGACGGGGCCTTCTATCGCGATGTGCCCGTATGTGTGGTAGGCGGTGGCGATAGCGCTTGTGAGGAAGCTTCTTTCCTTACCCGTTTTGCCAGTAAGGTATACTTGATTCATCGCCGCGACCAGTTGCGCGCCAGCAAGGCTATGCAGCAACGCGTCCTTTCCAATCCGAAGATTGAGCCGGTATGGAACAGCACCATCGCTGCTTACAGTAAGGATGATGCAGGCGAGCTTTGCGCTGTAACCTTGCAGGATACCGTAACAGGTGAGCAGCGTCCGCTGGAGGTGAAGTGCGTGTTCATGGCTATTGGCCACAAGCCCAACAGCAAGTTTGTGGGTGATTTGGTGGATGTGGATGAAGCAGGCTTCATCGTACGCACCAACGGAGGCACCGCAACCAAGACACCCGGCTTATTTGCCGCCGGCGACGTAGCAGACCCCGTGTATCGTCAAGCTGTATCTGCTGCCGGTATGGGCTGCTGGGCTGCCATTGAGGCTGAGCGCTATCTGCTCGCTCGCGAGTAA
The DNA here is from genome assembly GCA_904501975.1 of uncultured Akkermansia sp. GTDB lineage: Bacteria > Verrucomicrobiota > Verrucomicrobiia > Verrucomicrobiales > Akkermansiaceae > Akkermansia. The sequence continues at coordinate 110,819 of CAJGCZ010000001.1, read as the reverse complement.
TTTTATTGCACCGTTAAGAATCTCCTTCACGTCATGAAATACAAATTAATTGCACCGATTATTGCGCTGGGCTTCATGACCTCCTGCGAAACGGCTGACTTTATATGCAACAGAGCTCAGTCATTGTACGAGGCTGCTGACTATGCCGCTGCCGTGCCGCTTTATAAGCAGGCTGCGGAGCGTGGGCATGTGGAAGCGCAGTTGATGCTCGGTAAGTGTTATGATTTCGGACATGGCGTGAAGGAGAACTCCACCGAAGCCGTGCGCTGGTACAGGCAGGCGGCTGAGGCCGGGCATGTAGGAGCCCAAAATAATTTAGCTGCCTGTTATTACAGCGGAGCCGGGGTTCCTGTGAGCATGACTCAGGCTCTTTACTGGTACAACAAAGCTGCGGCTCAAGACAATGCTGTAGCGTATAATAATTTGGGGCTGCATTACCTGAATGGTGAGGGTGTACCGCAGAATAAAGAAATTGCTGCCCAATATTTTGCTAAGGCTGCCGAGCATGGTGATGCTAACGGACAGTATAATCTCGGCAAATGTTATACAATGGGAATCGGCGTGGCACAAGATGAGCAACAAGGTAAACTTTGGGTTGGCAAAGCCGCTGCTCAGGGGCACAAAAATGCTGCTCTTTTCATGCGTGATAATAATTGGAAGTAACCCCATCCTCCTACTTTTCTTATGGCCGTATCTCGAACGATGCGGCCGTTTTTTCTAACGATACAATGAATACCAACGATAAGAAATCAACACCTTGGAAATCATTCTGGAGCTTGACTGTGATTCAGTCGATGAACTCGCTCAATGAAAAAGGAGTTCAGTTTTTGCTGATTGCATTGGGGATATGGATGGCAAAGGAGTTGCAGTATCCTCTTTCTGTGCTGATTGTATTGCCCTTTGTTCTTTTTTCTCCATTGGGTGGATGGTTGTCAGACCGCTATTGCAAGACTCGCCTGCTGCAAGCCATGGTGCTGCTTCAAGTGATAGTGTTGTGCGGTATGACCGCCGGGTTGTTCTTGCATAATATATGGGTTGCCGTTGGTTTCTTTACAATTTTCTGTGTGCAGGCTATGTTCTTTAGCCCGGCTAAAAAAGGATTAGTTAAAGACATCGTTGGGTCAGAAAATATTGGGTTTGCCAGTGGTATTTTGGAAATCAGTTCCATGCTGGCCTTGCTTGTGGGGCAGATTGGTGCATTGTCCATTGTCTTCCTATTGTTGAAAAATTGGGGCCCCGAGGCCGGATACGAGGCTGCTGCATGGCCTTGCGCCGTTGCCACCTGCGGTGCCGTTTTGGTGTTTCTGCTCAGTTTTACTATCCCTCGATTTGCCCCGGAAAGTAAGCGACCCTTCCACTGGAGTATTTTGTGGCAGCACTTCACACAATTGCGCATGCTGTGGAAAAATCCGGTCCTGCGCAACAGCGAAATCGGTATCGGCTATTTCTGGTTTATTGCCGGTACTATGATGCTGATAGCTCTGCAAATGGCAGCAGATGCGCATCCTGTGGCCTCATCTGAGGATTTCATGGAGGTGTTGGGGCAACAAAAGGATTCTGCCTTGTTAATGGCATGGATTAGCGGAGGCTCTATTCTTGGCGGAGTGTTGGCATCTGTGCTTTGTGCCTCTAAAATCCGTGCATGGGTGGCCAATGCCGGCGGCGTAGGCATGACGATTGGCTGTATTATGCTGGCTCTCATACCGTATGGTACACCGTACTTTTTTGTCGCATTGGCATTAACCGGGTTTATGGCAGCGGGGTATCTTGTGCCGCTTAACGCCTTGCTGCAGGATAAGGCTGATAATGATAAGAGAGGTGATGTGATTGCTGCCGGTAATTTGGTGGATTGCTTCTTGGGTATCATGTCTGTCGTTGTTCAATACGGTATGAAAAAAGCAGGGCTTTCTCCGCAGTTCCAGTGTGGTATACTTGCTGTCACCAGTGCTCTTGTTGCGGTGTTTATTTTCCGCAATATGAAGCGTTATATCTGATTGAATGCTTGATTCCCCGCGTATTATTTGCTAGACTGTCGTGCGCATGAAAATCTCCACACCACTTATCTTGGCCTGCATTCCTTTATTGGTAGGGTGTAGTTTAGAGCAACGCCTTGATAGTGTATCTGCAAAGATTCACCAGCAGTTTGCGGATTCAAAGTCGTGGAATGAATTGCCCTTGCGCGTTATTTCTTGGGAGCAGGCTCTTGCTATGATAAGCCGCTCCAATCTTTCCATTGCCAATGCCAGAAATAGCATTGACGATGCAGAACGCCAAAGCATCAGCGTTTATACAGAGATGATTCCCGGCGTCTCTTACTACGGGTACCTTACCAAGTCAATCAAACAGCTTTCCAACGACCTTTCCGTCAGTGATTTGAGCTCTGATATCAACATTACCTTCTATCTCCCCACGCTGACTCGTATTCCGTACCGACTTTATGCCTCTCACGCTACCACGTTTGCTGCCATTAAGGCCTTGGAAGGTAAGCAGCGTGAGCTTGCTGCCAAATTGTACAAGCAGGTGCGCACGCGCGAGCTGGAATTGCAGCGCCGTGAGTTGGAGTCTAAACAACCTGATCGTTCTGAGCAGGACCGGATGCTGGATGTCAAGAATTATGCCGATGCAGACTCTGCTCACTGGATTGCCATGTGTGAAATGTTGGGCGATTATTCTGCTCGCTGGCAAGTCCTGCCTTCTTCCGTGCCCAAGTTGAAGTGGAGTAAGTATGAATCAAAACTGAATCGTTTGGACGATTTGATTGTGTGTATGTATGCTCTGCGTTTGGAGCAGGCTCGCCTTGCCCAGTACCAAGTTGCCCTCACTTATTTGCCTACAATCAATACCTCGCTTTACAGTCCCTCCTTGTTCTCCTCAACCGGTGGTACGTATAAAGGTTCCTTCCTCAGTGGTGAAGATACTCGCCTAAACCTGAGCCTTAGCTATTCTTTTGATACCGAGCTTACCACTTGGAACACATACCAAAAAGCAAAGCGACACTATGAGGTTGTGCAACGCGAAGTCATGGCCGGGGTAATTGACCACAAAATGAAGTTGCAAACTTTGCGTACAAGTGTACATGAGTACAATAATTGGCGCTCATACATGCTCAAACGCATTGACTATTTGCAAGCTCAACCTACCATGACCGCTACGGAGCTGATTGAGCGAGACAAAACGATTCTTGCTATGAAAAAGGAGCTGATTAGCCAGGCTATTACAGCAGTGGAATCCGAGGCCGCTTTGATTGTAGAATACGGCGTTGTCCGTTAATTCTTTTTAGCCTTGCTTTTGGCTGCTTTTTTCTTGGGCTGAGCAGGGCACGCTGTGTCTTTCTTAGCTGTTGCAGTTACCGGCGCATCGCCCCCCACTCGCTCGTCGAGTTTGAAGGACCACTGAATATCGTTAATCTTGCCATAGAGGACGATATCGAGCATGAAATCGGAGAGGAAAGTAAGCGGAGAAAGCAAGATGGTAGGCAAGCTGGATACCTGCGGCCACATGTTGCCGTAGATTTCCATGGTATCTAAGTTGATATCTAAAAGGCCCGTCACCTTAAGGTTATAACCTGTCGCTTCAAAGGTTCTAGTTTTGAAGTGCCCCTTATCCAGTACATATTGCACATTAGCATTCTGCAAATCGTAAGCAAATATATGATTATAGCCCGGGATGTTTTGAGCAGTTTTATCCAATCCTGTACCAATGGCGTTGATAGTGGCACCTGTGCCGCGCGAGAGACGGCTCAAGACATTTGCTGTTTTATGTAGTCTGGCAGATTCATCTAGTTCTTTAATGTTGCCGGTTACGTCGGAAACAAAGGCGCCGATAGGCTGGAATATGCTCAACGAAAGCAGATTACCGTTAGAAATGCGTGCGCTGCCGTAGCCTTGTATATCCTCTACATCAGAAGATGGGGAGCGGAAGCGGAAATCTGCTTCGCACAGGGCGGAGTCTAATTGAACACCGTAGGACGCTGCAATTTTTTTCAAATCCATGTTTCGCGCTTGAACTTGCCCGTCAAAAGAGGTGCGTTCGCCGGAAATGCCTATCTTCACAACGGCGTCTAGGGAGCCATTCCAGCAGAGGGCGTTCATGCGATCCAAGGTGACGTAACCTTCCGTTAAGTTGACAAAGCCTGTAAACTTTGTCATAGGAATAGTAGTGCCCAGGAAATCCAGCCCTGTGAGGTTGGGACAGCTGACGCTGATATTACCCGTCATGGGCTCCTTGCTGGTCTTCGAAATCGGGAAATTGCAGCTGAGCGTGCTTACCTTGGCAGGATACGGAGTCACCAAAATGCTCATGAAATCGCGTAGCTCTGTGTAGAACATGCCGAGCGAGTAGGCCGGGTAAATAGTGCCGTTAATATTCGTGAGCCGTACAGCATCATTTTCAATATCTATAACAATCTTATCGCCTTTGAGCAAGGATGTTTTATGCTTTGTTACACCGGGGCCGTTTTTACTCAAGCCCAAGGCTGTAAAGTCTTGCATCTTGAGCCACGGCACGTTGTTGTAATCAATGGCTGCGTTGGTGAGCACTACTTCCGTAACGGCGGGCAGGGTCTTACCGTCTTTGATGATATCCTCTTGCCACGTGACTCGCAAATGTGCATCAGCTCTTACCGTGTCCACGAAATGCATGGAGCCCAGTTGCGGGTCAAACTTCTCGTTACCATTCTCGTCCTCAATGATGGCGCTAAGCTGGTATTGGGCATTGTGGAGTGTAATATCGCAATCCACGCCTACATCAATACCGTTATCGTATCTGACATCTACCAGTATATTATTGAAGATAGAACGGCTCTTGTCGCGGAAGTTGAAATCGCGCAGAATTTCGTGCGCATCCTGTAAATCAAGAATGCGGTCTACAACATCCGCGCGTATGGTATTGGTACCGGTTGCATGCACGTGGCTGTCTGTATTGCCGGATACTTGAGTCTTGAGGGTGCCGGTCTTATGGGTCACCTCTACATTAGCTTGGTATTCAATGCCCGCCTCCGCAGTGAAATCGGCCTTAATGCCGGCTGATATACTAAGAGGAATTCTCTCACCTTGGAATACTTTGAGCTTTTGCGGGGTGCGTACGATATGCGGAATCTTCACATCGCATTCAACGTGCTCAATTTGCTTGCGAGTACTATCCAGGGTGAGGTTGCCGCTCAGTTCAATATTTTGCGGCAACTCTACGAAATCGACCTTCAGCCCAAGAGCTTCCAAAAGTGGGGCAAATTCCGCTACCGGTAAGTTGGCTTTGATGTCATTCAGACGCAGCTTTCCGGCTTGACTCATATCGGTTGTCGCCGTGAGTGAAGCCGATTCCATACCTGTATTTCCCAAGGGCACAAAGGAAACATTGAGGTTGCCGGTATCAGCATTCGGAAGGCTAATAGTCGCTGCTATTTCTCCTAAGCCGGTCTCTGCCAGTTTTACTTCATGTATACGGGTTTCTAATTCCGCTTTTTCAATGCGCTGCTGAGCTTCATCGCTCAATTGTACAGCCGCAGAAAGAGAAATGCCGGAGCTGGTTACCTCATCAATTTGCAAATTGTCTGTGGTGAGGGCAATTTCGGCTTGCTTGGTGTATGGGTGTGCATCCGCAATTCCGCATTGAGCCGTATGCGCCGAGAGTTTGACGTTGCATGCTTTTGCTCCATCATAATCGATTGCTTTAGCTGTAACATTTAGTTCGGCTTCAGCGGCTGTGTATCGGGGTTCATCAACAGCGCGTTCTAAATCCTGCACATTCAGCGTTACCAAGGCGTCTTCTACATCGACTTTCGGCTGTTCTTCCTTCTCCATCCGGAATTGCTTGGCCGAGAGTGTAACAGTAGCCTCTTTAAGGAATCGGAGCAGGGAGGTTGTGCTGTCCTTCTCAGAATTACACGAGACGGAGAGGCTTGGTGCGTTTAATGTGTAGCCCAGAAACTCGAGACGTTCAAACCCGATGTTGGCGCTCAAATTCCGTAAGCTTGGTACAAAATGGTCTGCGTAAGTATTGCCCGGTGCAAAGATAGGCATGGTCAGAGCAGCGGAGGCTGACAATGTTACATGCTCGCCGTATTTCAGCCCCATTGGTATTACTAAGGGGGTATCTAAGAATTCGTTGACGAGACAAATTGTACGCAGAATAGGCAGCTTTGCTTCCAAGTTCGCTTGGCCGTTACCATTATTAGATTGCGCTGTAAATTGTACGCGCCCATCCGGGAACTCCAAAAGAAGGTTGTCTACATTGAAGTTGCCATTAGAATAGTAAAAAGAAAGAAGAATGTTATCGATACAGCTGCTGCCGATGTGCAATTGCTTTTGGCTGATTTCTCCATCAATGGTGGCCTGATTAAGACCATAATCTTCATCAAATTCCGCCTTGACGCTCAGATTAATATGCGGTGCGTTTTCTGCGCAGTGCGAAAACTTGTTGAGCCACTCCAGTGTCTCCCCCGTAGCAAGGGCTTTTGCCATGTCCAGCAAAGCGGCGTCACTTTGCAAGGTGACAGAGAGTTTACGGTTATCTATCTCATAACCACCTTTCAGCTGCACATGGGCTGCGGGAGAAATTGTTTTGAACTCGAGGGTGTTAATGATACATCTATCGCCCTCATAGTTGATATCCAGCTTGGTATCGCGGAAGCTGAAGGTGTTGATGTCGTACTTAGGCGCCGTTGCCTGTACTTTGATATTCAGGGTAGAGCCGGCTGCAATTTGCAAGGACATTTCCGGATATTCTTCCGGGGTCCAGTGCTGGTCTTCAATCTGGTGGTAAACGCGATCAATGATACTCTGGCAAGTCTTGATGATGGCAGGAATAATCAGTTTTTCCTGTTCTTCTTCCGCGGACTCCTCCAGATTCAACTCATTGAGATTAAACGTGCCTTTGAGGCTGATAGGAATACCCTGCAATTTCAGGTTAGAAGAACGCAGGGAAATGCGATTATTGCGGATGGTAGAGGAAAGATTGATATCGCTTACTTCTAACAACTGCTTCTCATCTGTATCTGAAATCGGGAGTTTGATATATCCGTCTCTCAAATCCGCTGACTTCAGTTCCACCTTACCGATAATCAGTTTCTGAACGGATAAACCGGCTTCAGCCTTGCGTAATTGAAGCAGGGGTTCAGCATCTCCATTATTGGCATAGACCTCAATCTTTTCGGCTTTAAGTATGGAGCGCCGGAAAATATTGAGTGTAATCTTCTCAATCTTAACCGGCACACCGGCGTCGAGTGCGGCGTTCTCAATTTTGTCGATGACGAAGCGCGGCAGTCCGGCTGTTGCCAGCCAGACTACGACAGTGACAATAAAGAGAAAGGCAATCAAACACACGGTCGGAATAATCGGACCGACGCGTTTGATTGCCAATTTCTTGCTCATTTACGTAAATGAGGGAATCAGATTTCCGGATCAAACTCTCCCTCAGGAAGGGGCGGAGCCTTCGGCAGATTCTGCTCAATATCATCAAGCAGATTTACCATGTCCACACCACGCTGGGCGGAGTTGTCATGCTTAAAGGTCAGTTTGGGGGTGTTTCTGAGAACAACGCGCTTGCTCACAGCCTTTTGAATCATGGCGCGGTTACGCGTCAGTTTCTCCAGAACTTGATCAGGTGCCATGCGTCCTACAACGCCCACCCAAACACGGCCTTCTTTCAGGTCTTCTGTGATTTCAACGTCAAGAATAGATACGATGGTTCCGTTCCAATCGAACTCTTTCTGTACGAAAGTGCCGATTTCGCGACGCATCAATTCATTGACCTTATCGAGACGACGAGATGCCATGAAATCAGAGAGTCTGCTTAATCTTCTCAAGAGAGTAGCATTCGATGATGTCGCCCTCTTCGTAATCGTTGTAATCAGCCAAGCGAATACCGCACTCTAAGCCGCTCTTGACTTCCTCCACTTCGTCCTGGAATCGACGCAGGGTGGACATACGACCGTCGAACACAACCTGACCGTCGCGCAGCACGCGAGCTTCTGCAGAGCGAAGCATCTTACCGTCCTTAACAAAGGAACCTGCTGCTTTGCCCTTGTTGAGCTTGAATACCTGGCGAATCTCGGCATGGCCCAGCACGGTTTCACGGGTCTCAGGCTCAAGCAAGCCAAGCATGGCGTCTTTCACCTGGTCGATAAGCTCATACACAATGGAGTAAATCTTCACCTGCACACCCTCGCGCTTCACGGCCTTAACGGCATTGCTTTCAACCTTCACGTTGAAGCCGAGCACAACAGCATCGGAGGAGGAGGCAAGAAGAATGTCGCTTTCAGAAATCGGGCCTGCAGAGGCGCCGATGAATTGGCATTCCACCTTGTCGCTCTTGATGTCCATGATGGCTTTCTTAATGGCCTCTACAGAGCCTTGTACGTCACCCTTGAGGTAAATCTTGAGTACAGCCTTCTGGGAGCCGTCGCCCATCATGGCAAGGATTTCTTCCATGCGGGAGCGCTTGGGCGCAGCCAAACGCTGCTGGCGAAGCTCTTCCTGTCGCTCATCTGCCAAGCGGCGGGCGGCGCGTTCGTTTTCCATTTCCACAAGCTCGTCACCCACGTTCGGAGTCTGCAAGAAACCGGAAACTTCGGCAGGCATACCGGGTGTTACCTTCTTGATGGCCTTGCCTTGGTCGTTGAAGAGTGTCTTAACCTTACCGGCATAGGGACCGCAGATGAAGGGCATGCCGACCTTGAGCGTACCACTTTGTACGATAACTGTGGCAGAGCTGCCTTTGCCTTGCTCGATACGAGCCTCGATGATGGAGGCGCGACAGTTGGCGCGGGGGTTGGCCTTGAGCTCCAGCACCTCAGCTTGCAAGCAAAGGAGGTCGAGCAAATCATCAATACCGGCACCTGTGTGGGCAGAGATGTCTACACACTCAATTTCACCACCAAAGTCGGTCGGCATCAGGTCGTGCTCCATCAACTGCGTACGCACGCGGATGGGGTCGGCGGTAGGAAGATCGCACTTGTTAACGGCAACAATGATGGTCTTGCCGGCAGCTTTAGCGTGCATGATGGCTTCCTTCGTCTGGGGCATAATACCATCGTTAGCGGCTACCACCAATACCACGATGTCCGTTACGTCTGCACCGCGAGCACGCATCTCGGTGAAAATGGCGTGGCCGGGGGTATCAATGAAGGTGAGGATATTTTCATTGTGCTGTACGGAGTAGGCACCAATGTGCTGAGTAATGCCACCGGCTTCTCCGGCTACTACCTTAGCGCGGCGGATGTAGTCGAGCAGGGAGGTCTTGCCGTGGTCAACGTGTCCCATGACTGTGATGATGGGGGTGCGCACCTTCAGGGCATCCTCGGGCTCTTTCTCGATAGCAACAGCCTCGGGCTCCTGAATCACTTCGACGGGAGCCTTCACGCCTGCACCTTTTTCGCGCTTCACACGCTCGTAGCTGAAACCGTGCTTCTCGCAAAGGGCTGCTACTTGGTCTTTGTCAAGTGTGGTACCGGGGTTGGCAAACACACCCATAGGAAGCAGCTCAGCAATCAAGCGGAAAGGCTTCACGCCCATGTGAGTGGCAAGTTCTGCTACCGTGATGGGGGCCTTCACGTTGATGGTGCCACCGGCAGGAGCCTCAGCAGGCTGCTGGGGCTTAGCAGGAGCGGGTTTGTTTTCCTGAGCTTTGGCAGGCTGCTCCTTACGGGCAGGAGCTTGTGCTGCCGGCTTCGGTTGCTGTTGTTGCTTCTGCGGTGCAGCTTCGGCAGGCTTTTTGTTGTCTCTCTGCTTCTTGTGCGGAGAGAGCAAATCTAAAGCGTCTTTTTTGGCAGGAGCAGGGGCCGGCTTGCGATTCTGGGCGCCGGACTGCTTAGGAGCCGGTGCTGCGCTTTGCTGCGGAGCCTCGCTCTGTGCCTTTTTCTTCTTGGAGCCTCCAAGGAGATCCAGTACTTGCGGCTTTTTCTGTTCAGGATTTGCCATGTTGTAAAATGATTAAATTCAGTATGTATCTGATTCGCTGCTTATGCGTTCTTAGCCTTATCCACGATAGCAAAGGCTTGATCTTCGCTGATGCCGAGAGCATCTACCAAGTCCTCAGGCTGAACATAGCTGGCGATACCTTGAACGGTGGTGAAGCCGTTGGCAATCATTTGCTCTGCCAAGTAGGCATCGATACCGAGGACGGAAACAAGCTCATTAGCTCCCTCAGAGGCAATGGTCTTGGTTTGGGTCATTCTGTCGTAGGCTTCTACACGCACATCCCAACGGTCGCTGGGGGTAGAAATAAGGCGAGCTGTGAGGCGTACGTTCTTACCCTTGCTGCCCTTTGCCTTAGCGGCGGTCTTGTCATCGGCAACGTATACGGAAACAACGCGAGCGTTATTGTCTACATCTACCTTCACCGGCTCAATCGGAGCCAGTGATTCCAACACCATGGCGGCCTTGTCTTCTGTGTACTCAAGAATGTCAATCTTCTCGTGGTTGAGCTCGTTGACAACATTCTTAACGCGAGCACCACGCATGCCTACACAGGCGCCGATGGGGTCCACGTTCGGGTCTTCACTGCGTACTACCAACTTGGTGCGGTAGCCGGGCTCGCGCACGATGGAAACGATTTCCACGGTGCCGTCAGAAATCTCAATGACTTCGTTCTCGAACAGACGGCGTACCAGATTCGGATGACTGCGGGAAAGAATCAGCTCGTGACCACGGGCTCCGTCACGCACTTCAACAACATAGAAACGAAGCTTGTCGCCGGGCGTGTAGTCCTCCTTGGGGATGCGCTGGCGGGAGGGAACAATACCCTCAAACTTGTCAACCTCAACAATGACGTCGCCTTTGTCGTAGCGGCGAACGGTGCCGGTTACTACTTCACCGATGCGGTCGCTGAAGGCCTCGGCAAGCATTTCCTGCTCGGCTTTGCGAATGCGCTGCTGCATGGTCTGGCGTGCAGTTTGTACGGCAATACGACCGAAATCCTGCGGGGTGATGTTTACGGTAACCGTATCACCTACAGAGATGGTCTTGCCCTTAGCTGCATAGAGAGCTGCGGCATCGCTAAGCTTCATTTCATTGAAAGGATCAGAAAAATCCTCATCCTCCACAACCTCCATTACAGCCTTAATTTTAACGGCGTTCTTCTGAGGATAAACTACGGCTTTAATGTTATGGATGCGTTCTGCACCCGGTACCATTTTGGCATAAGCAGTGAGGAAGGAAGCCTCAAGTGCCTGGATAACACGCTCGCGCGTGAGGTCTTTCTCACGTACGTAGAAATCGATCAGAGCGGAAATGTCTGTTGCGGCCATTGTATTATGTTATTGATGAGTTTTGATATTACGCCTGCTACAAAAAAAGAGCGGGTCATAGACCCGCTCCAATCTATGAACAGACCGGAACCTTGTCGGCATTTATTTTAGAAGTATTGACTATCTTTGTCAAGGAAAATAAAAACAATATTATTCTGTATGCCGAGATTAGAAGAGAAAGAGCAATTATTCCAATACCGCAGGCACATATTTCTCGGGAGCCACGCAGGTGCTGATGACTTTTTTATTGATACCCCGAGCATGGTTGAGTACTTTTACAAGGCGTTCGAGTTGATCGGGAATATTGTGCAATGTGCTCATTTCAACCGTAGTGCCGGTTTCCAGACGGAAGATAAGACGCCATTGTAACGCGTGCTCTGTAGGCCGCTCAATGGTGAGAATGGAGGGCAACTCCGTTCTGTCTGAATAGGCGTTTGCTGCTCTTGCCAATTCAATGATGGGGGCGCACTTTTCCTCAGCTATCTCATGTCCGGGAGAAAAATCTTTCACATCTGCTGCTCGGAGCAACCAAGTAGGCAATTGATTGAAACGTGTGTGAATGATGGGGTCGTAGGCAAATATGATTCTCTCCGGGCTTAAGCAGTAACGTGCACTTTTGCCGGTGATGGCTTTATCTGCCATTTCAATAAAGAGCAAAGGCACGTGCTCCTCTACCTGAATAGATAAGACACCACCGTTTGCAATGTTGATGGAGGCCTTGCGAATGGCAGGGTGATGATTCAACTTGCTTTGCAACGCGCCAAGAGGTAGTGCAGAAAAGTTAGTATTGGTATTAATCCCAAGTATGTCAATAACCTGGTGTTTGGTCAGAATGCCGTATTGCGAGCTGTATGCAATGCTGCGGTCTTGGTGAGAATATGTGTCGCAAAGGTATACAAAGAGGGAGTGCGTTACTATGTATACAATGGCGAGCACAAGGCTCACGCATGCCCAGCGAGTGATGCGACGGGCACCGCGCAGAAAGGAAAGAAAACTGAAAAGCTTCTCCCCAAAGGAGAGACGCTTTTCAAATTCGTTTGCTTTCTTTTGGTTATAAAACGCGTTGTATTTTTCGTGCTCGTTGGGCATGATGCGCGAAAATGCAGGTTAACCTCGGGGCTGATTGAGTGAAATTTCTGCAATGCGGGTGCAAAGCTCGCCGAAGCTGATGCCAACGGCAGCGGCAGCCTTGGGGAAGAGAGAGGCGCTGGTCATGCCGGGAATCGTGTTAATTTCCAGCACATAGGGCTTTCCGTCTTCAGTAAGGAGCACGTCTACACGACCATAGACTTCTACATTCAGTGCCTTGTAAGCAGCAAGAGCGGCTTCTTGCACTGCTTTCGTTTCTTCCTCTGTGATGTCTGCGGGGCAAATATAATCAGAACCTACACCGCCGGAAAGAGAGGGATACTTGTTAGCAAAGTCATAGAACCCCTCGCGTGGGGCGATATGAATGACCGGCAACGCTGTGCCGTTGAAGATAGCTACAGTAAGTTCTTTGCCGTTGATGTATTCTTCCACCAAAAGGTCGGTGCCGTATTTGGCAGCCTCCGCCACGGCAGCGGGCAGTTCTTCCTCCGTTTTTACGATGCTGACACCCACGGAAGAACCCTCGCACGGGGGCTTAATCACACAGGGAACACCAATGGTGGGCATTTGTCCGGAGCGGATGATTTCATCTGCCGGGGTGGGCACACCGGCTGCAAAAAAGGCTTTTTTGGTGAGAATCTTGTCGAAACAATTACGGCTGGTGACGGAGCCGGCACCCGTGTAAGGAATACCAAGTTCTTCCAAGTAGGATTGCAAGCCGCCATCCTCGCCATAGGTGCCGTGAATCATGTTGTAACACAACTCGGTGCCCTCAGGGATTGCGGGGCGTACGCTATCAACGATAACAGGCGTTACGTTGGTGAATCCTTCGTTTTTGAGTGCTTCCAATACGGCGTTGCCGGAAACGAGAGAAACCTCGCGCTCAGAACCGGGGCCACCCATCAGCAGAGCGATGGCTGTATCTTTGGTAAGTGCTTTCATGTGGGAAAATAAGAATAGATTAGAACTGAGGTTCGCGGTCGCCTACAACCTGTACTTCCGTGCGCAGGGTAATGCCGCGTTCCGTTTTAGCTTTGTTGCGAATATAATCGATAAGTTCTGTGATATCCGTAGCCTTTGCATTGCCGGTATTCACAATGAAGTTGGCGTGCACATCGGAAACCATAGCACCACCCATCTTGAAGCCCTTGAGCCCCATTTCATCAATCAACTTGCCGGCAGGAATCCCTTCCGGGTTAACGAAGGTGCATCCGGCACTCTGGGCAATGGGTTGTGTTGCCTTGCGGTGGGCACGGCTTTCATCCATGCGGGCGCCGATGGCTTGGGCGTCATCAGGCGTGCCACAGAATGTAGCCTGCATGACCATGTTGTGTTCAAACTCGGGGATGCGGCGATAGATAGCACCCTTCATGTTCTCTTTTTCAAATTCAATGATATCGCCGTCTTCGTTGAGCGCAACAGCGGAGCGGAACACATCCCACATGTCGCCGCCGCAGGCACCGGCATTCATGCGCAGGCTGCCGCCTACATAGCCGGGAATACCGTCCATCCACTCAAAGCCGGCAATGCCGTGCTGTGCAGCAAAGGCGGCCAGCTTCTTCAGCTTGACACCGGCGCCGGCAACAATGTTGCGGCCTTGCAGCTCGATCTTGTCGAATTCGCCGGAGCAGGGGTGAATAACAGCTCCGCGAATACCGCCGTCTCGCACAATCATGTTTGAGCCGCGGCCTACAACATGCACGGGAATATTGCGATCCTTAAAGAAGTTGACCACAGCTTGCATCTGTACGAAGGTTGTCGGTTCAACCCAGTACTGAGCCTGTCCTCCTACGCCCATGGTTGTGTGCTTGCTCATGGGTTCATAGAGTCTCACCGTCATCTCTTCGCCACATTCCTGTTGCATTTCGGCAACGATACGCAAATCTGCGGCGATTTTAGCACCGGCCTCGTGCACGTTACCGGCACCCAGTGTAATAAACATATCGCCGGGGCGCAGCGTGTTGCCGACCACATGATGAGCCATGGATAAGTCGGGAAGGAAGGTTGCATCGACGGGGCCGTTTTCCAAAACGGCGTCGACGATGGTCTGCCCGCTGATGCCGGGGATAGGCAACTCACTGGCCGGGTACACATCTGCCACGTACAGCTTATCCACATTCTGCAGCACCTTGCCAAAGTCATCGCGCAAGAGCTGGGTGCGTGTGTAGCGGTGCGGCTGGAAGAGAACGATGAGGCGCTCCGGCTTCAGACTCTGGGCTGTTTGCAGTGTGGCTGCAATTTCTGTGGGGTGGTGGCCGTAGTCGTCTACAATGCGGAAATGCTTGGAGAGGTACTTGGTTTCAAAACGACGGCGTGCGCCTGCAAAGCTTACTAAGCCTCGGGTAATGCTGTCAAAGTCGCATCCAAGCTCCAAGGCAAGAGCTGTTGCTGCGAGGGAGTTCAATACATTGTGTCTGCCGGGAATGCCAAGCTCAACGCGACCCAGCGGCTCGCCTTTATAATTGATAGTGTAAAGCGTGCGACCGCGTTTCACAGTCATGTCTGTTGCGGTGTAATCTGCATCCTGCCAGCCGTATGAAATGGTGTTGGGGTATTGAGAGCACACATCGTGTGCGCCGGCGTCATTCTTGCAGTAAATAAGCTTGCCTCTCGTTTGGCGGCAAAGACGATGGAAGACAGATTTAATGTGATCCAAATCGCGGTAGAAGTCCAAGTGCTCAGCTTCAATATTGAGTATAATGCTGTGCTCGGGAATGTAGTTGACCAATGTGCCGTCGCTTTCATCGCCCTCGGCTACAAGGTATTCGCTATCTTCTGTCCAGTGAGCATTCGCACCTAAAACGGGAATCTCAGCGCCCACGTAGTGGCAGGGACGCATACGCCCCTCGCGCAGTAAGTGGGCAGACATAGCGGAGGTGGTGGTTTTGCCGTGCGTGCCTGCTACGACAACGCCTTTCTTGTTGTTGAGAATGGCGGCAAGGCATTCTGCACGGCGCAAGCAAAGGCTGCCGTTCTTTCTGGCCGCGGCCAAAGCAACATTTTCCTCGCGGATAGCGCTGGAGTAGATAATAACCTCTGCATCCTGTACGGATTCTGCGCTGTGGGGGCAAGAGAAAACGAGTCCTGCCTGTTGCAGTTTTTCCGTTTCGGTACTTGTTACGCGGTCGCAGCCGCTCACGCGGTGGCCCATTTCAAGCAACATGCGGGCCAAGCCACTCATGCCGGAGCCTGCAACACCAATCAAATGAATGCGTACGGGATGTTCCCGATCCAGAAGCCGTTTGCGTAACTGTTCAATCATAACCTAAGCGGTATTATACCCGAATATGCTCTACAATCAAGCCAAATATTTACACAATGCAAAATAGAATCGTTAGATTTTTTCTCTAATGTCAACGGCCTGAAAGTTTTCACTTTCAGGCCGTTTGTCGGAAATTATTTTTAGCTTTAGGCGATGGTCATTTTCTTAGCCAAATGGATAAGTTCGGCCTCGCGTTTGACTCGCACTTGCAAATCCGCCAATGCGTTCATGTAGTAGATGTAAGCATCGTACGGTGAGGGGTAGGGAGTAAAGCCGTTGCTCTTTTCCATGTAGTGGAAATGGTCCGCACTTTGCAGCTTACGCCATACGTGAATCATGTCTCGGTCTTCGCTGTCCTTCACCGGTGTCTCAAGCGCATAAATTTTCTTGAGAGCTTCTTTCTGCATCACGTTGCCATCCCAATGGGTTGTTGTGCCGAAGGTGGAGCAACTGACCGGAGCCGGGCAATCAATCGTGCCGGTGGAGGGGAAGATTCTCACTGCCTCACCCGGGGTTACAAAGGTATTACCATTGAACAAAGCTGCCATAATCATGGTGCGCCAGAACTCGAATACACCTGTTGTATCGGGCTGTCGCTCGCCCAAGGTTTCGTAGTCGAGAGAAATATTGACTACTTGGCCCTCCTGTTGCCCCAGCCATTCAGCAAAAGTGTAGGGAGAGAGCGGGTACTCGCTCCAGCTCGGGTCTACACGGCGATTGGCCAAGTCGTTGGAAAGGTGGCGATTGCGAATGATGGTTTTTGTTTTGGCAATGAGCGGTGCGCACTGCAAATCATTCGTGTGGCGATTCGACATCATGCGGCTGTTGCCATCGGCCATAATACCCTCAAAGCCCATATCATAGGCTTGTGCGGCAATGGCATTGGAGTACAGCATGCCGGTATTCCACAGAACCGTAGGACGCTGGCCGAAGAGCTCTTCAATCAAATCCATGTGTTCGTTTACCTGCTCGGCAAACTCGCCGGTGGAGTGCAGGGAGGCCAGGGAGGCATAATACGGCATGGCCAAGAACTCCACACATCCTGTTTCTGCCAGTTCCTTAAAGGATTCAATGAGGTCAGGGCGATGGTATTTCGCCTGCTCAAGAATCACGCCGGAAATGGCCAATGCAAACTTGAATTTGCCATCCGACAGCTCAATGATTTGCTTCATGAGCTTGTTGGCGGGAAGGTAGCAGCGCTCAGCAACTTCGCTGAGTACGCGACCGTTCAGTTCGTCATCTTCGTAGAAAGCATGTTCTCCGATTTTGAAGAAATCATACGGCGTCAGTCGGTTAGGCTGGTGCGCGTGAAATGTTAAGGAGATGTTCATGTTGTCTGTATGAGAAAATTGTTTTACCAACCGAGAACGTGGTGATAGACGCGGAGCATCTTCTCAGCAGCGGTATCCCAGTTAGAGTTACTGATGTCCTGTGTGCTTTGTTCTACAACACGGTTGTACAACTCTTCATCTGTAATGAGGTCAACAATGTGCTTAGCCATCATGTTGACATCCCAGAAGTCTGCTTTCAATGCACCCTTCATTACTTCAGCTACGCCACTCTGCTTAGAGATAACGGCCGGAATATTGAATTGGGCTGCTTCCAGAGCAGAGAGACCGAAGGGCTCGGATACGGACGGCATGCAGTATACATCCGTCATGCTGAGCAGCTCATTCACCTTCTGCTTGTTGAGGAAGCCGGTGAAGTGGAAGCGGTCGCCCACTCCGTGGAAGGCGCCGGTCTCAATCAACTGGCGAAGCTTCTCGCCCGTGCCGGCCATCACAAATCGCACATTGTCCGTCTGCTCAAGCACCTTGGCTGCAATCTCCAAGAAGAACTCCGGCCCCTTTTGGGCGGTAAGTCGGCCTAAGAAGAGCACGAGCTTTTCCGGGAACTTTTTCTTGGTGTGGAAAACCTCCACAGGGTCTGCACCGTTGTGCACGGGGAAAATCTTGGACGGGTCAATGCCGTAGTGTCCGGCAGCCACGGTGCCGGTATACTTGGATACGGGGATAACGGCGTCTGCCTGCTCCATGCCGTACTTCTCAATGTCGTAAATCCAGCCGCGGGCATCTGCTCCGGCTCGGTCGAACTGGGAAGCATGCAAGTGCACAACGAGCGGCTTGCCTGTGGCGCGTTTGACCTCCACACCGGCAAGATAGGTCATCCAGTCGTGCGCGTGCACTACATCAAAGTCGTAGCTGCGAGCCATCACAGCACAAATCTTTGAAAACTCAATCACCTTGCGGGCAAGGTCGCCGGCATACAAATCTTCCGGACCGGTGAATAATTCCAAATCAGCCTTATGCACCTTCGAGAAGAGCAATTTACCTTCTTTTGTAAAGGTAATGTTGCCCGGGGTGCCTTCTGTGCTGGCGTAGGGATCCAAATTAACGGGGGCTTTGCCCACTACAGTGAAACTTTCGTAGGTGTAACCCTCGCATTGCGTCTCCATAACGGAGTGCTGAAGGTTGTTGATGCCGGTCAGCGCAAAACCATCATAATTAACACCGAGTTTTGCCTTGGGAACAATCACTGAAAGGTCAACCTTCTTAGACAATGCCTTGGAAATACCCATGCATGCTACACCGAGTCCGCCATTAATCAGCGGCGGAAACTCCCAACCTAATTTCAGTACTTTTATTCTCCTCATGACTTCTAAAATAAGCTAGTTGTGACACTCTGTGCGCGAATCGCACTTTTTTCTCACAGCAATTAAACAGGAAAACTATGTTATTGTCAAGAAAATTATGCGTCATGGATCGCACTTGAGCGCATTCTGCCTAAAGTGTCGTTCTTTTTCTCTTGTGACTCGGCATCAGTGCTCCTGATTCGCTTTGCGGATATCTTCCAAAGCCGCTATAAAGTCATCGAGAATTTCGGCAGGCACCATAATACGGTCCCTGTTAGAACTTACCTTCTCGGTAATGCGCACCACGCGCCCTCGGGCATTGCTCTTGAGATCAATGAAAAAGGTTTTGCGGTCTGCAATAATTTTCTCCGTGCAAATGATATCGTCGTCCACTGTCGTAATGGGGCTGGTTGTCTGGCCCTCAGCTTTATTAAAGCGTACTTCCTACCATAAGTCAATCTTCAAATGAAATTATGGGCGGAAAATATGAGGGGGAGGGGTTAAATGAGTTCCTTAAGACGGTTGATGGAGATGGCCGGTACCATCACACTGGTTCCGTCAGCTTTTCTGAGGATGGGCGACCCATCCGGTTCAATACCGTTGAAGAAGCCGCAAATGCGCTGTGTGTCTGTTATGGCTACAACCGGCAACGAGCACCCCCAAGCGGATTTTAATTGCTCCAGCACTTCTGCGGGACCATGGTCGCAAAAGTTCGTGAATGTACGTGCTATTTGGTTGGCGATTCGGTCACGCAATTCACCCAAACTCGGACAGCTATTTGGCAACAAGTCCTGTAATCTTGTGGGAGAATCCGTGGTTTTGCCGTAGAGATTCCCTAAGTTATTATAGACATTCACTCCAATACCGATGGAGACCTTGTCTACAGACGGTCTCTCAACAAGCACACCCGCAAGCTTGTTGCGTTTTACTAATAAATCGTTCGGCCAGCGCAGGCGAACATCCTGCAGATTATATTCCTTGAATGTATTAATGAGGGCTACACCGGCAACAAGGGGCATCATGCTCCAAGGTGTGTTTTGAGACGGATTGATAGGCAGATTGTAGTTTGCCCACAGCCCACCTTCATCTGCATACCATAAGCGGTTAAAACGCCCACGGCCGCCGGTTTGCCGTTTACTGCTCACAATGCTCCAAGCCGGTAACTTTCTCGCTTCAATGAAAGTTGATTCACATTCCTCCAGTTGCTTCGTGCTCCACTTCATGGCTGTATTTTACTCCCCTCGTTTGTGTTAGTCCATGATAATTTTTGCCGACATTGACAAATTTATCATATCATGCTAGGTTAGGGCATGCTTGTCAGCACGCGATTACTGAATGCAGATAGTCCCGAATTCACAGAGGCATGGAATCTTTATACCTGTGCCTTTTCGTATGAAGAGCGTCGTTCTCTATCATGCCATCTTGCAGCCATGCAAGCTGAATCGGATTTCTATTGCCTTCATTTATCAGACTTCCGCGGGTTTGTTGGTTTGATTTTTTATTGGGTACTGCAAGAGTGTGTATATGTAGAGCATTTGGCCATAGCAGAAACTCGGCGTGGCACAGGACTCGGCAAACAAGCGTTGCAGCTGCTGTTGCCGCATCAACTGCCGGTTATTTTAGAGATAGAGCCCGTTGTTGATTCTATCACACGCCGCCGCCTTCGTTTCTATGAATCCGCCGGATTCCATTCGCTGCCTTACCTGCATTACCAGCTGCCCTACCATATTGAGGGAGAGCCTCTGCAGCTTACTCTGCTCAGTTATCCCCACATCGCGAATCCCGCACAGATTGATTCTTTCGAACGTGATTTCCGCGAACGGGTTATGCATTATCGAGAGTCGGTTCTTCTACATGATGCGTGAAGCGCAGTCGTTGCACATTAAAGCCTCTGGCTGCGGCTTGTGTGCAAAGAGTTGTTAATTGCTCCTCTGTATACGAAGGAGCTCTCCCCAATAACCACAAACAACTGCCCGACGCATTAGATACTAAAGCGTGGCTATATTCCTCGTCCACATACAATACTATATATGGTGTTGAGAGGAACCGCATCCACGGAATGAACGAGACTTGTAGAATGCCCTCTCCATCGCGTGAGGCAATTGCCCGTGCTTTATGCGTTTTGCCTTGTTCATCTGTACCGCAATTGGTAATAGCAATATCACCATTGTCCATCGCCTCATATACGGTATGCACATTATCCATTCCGTATTCAAACGGTGTCTCGAAGCGCGCCCATTCATACCATTTGCCAAGGTATGCTTCCCAGCACACCCCTTGCATGGGGATGACATCAACGCTGTCGGCTGTTTTGTCCCAGTTGCTGCGTTCTCTGAAATAATAGCGTATGGCTCGTGTAATCATAAGGGCATAGACATTATCAACAGCTCATGCGTTTGATAATGTTTAGCTTTATGCTTACTTCGGTTGGCTTCGTATCGTTCGGGTAATGAGCCGCACAAGGGCGGTTAGCGTCATCAATGCGGCACTGATGGCTGCTACACAGAAAAGATTAAACGCGAAACCAAGTATGGTCATGAAGCCATCGTATTGTCCCGAGTGTACGAGCGTGATGCCGTCTCCGATAGCAACACAGAAAAGAGGAAGCACGAGGCAAATTGCGCAGCTTTCGACGGCTACAACGGCTTTTCTCTGAATCCAAAGCCAACCGATACAGCAGAACAGAGAGGGAAATCCCAAGGCTAATACCCAGAGCAACAGGGCGAGCCATACATGATTGTGAGAACTTTGCTCAAGATAGGCGGGGTACATGACCTGATATTCCTGAGCGTGAGCTTTATCTATTTCCTCATTCGGGTTTTCGATGACGATACGCAGCATGTCGCCCGGCATGCGCAACATTGTAGGATGCAGCACTTTGGAGAGTGTGCTGTGTATCATAGTGCCGGTAGGATTGCTCTCTCTGTCCACAGGAAAGGCTTTTAGAAAGCGTTGCTCCATCTCTACACTATACGGCATATAGAATGCTGTGTATGGCTCCGCATTATCTGCAATCTGTAAGGTATACATTCCCGCCGGAGCTTCACCTAACCACGGCGCTGCCTGTTGCGTCCATGCTGACTGCTCGTACATTTGCGTCACATGCGTGTTTCCTCCCCACATCAACAGGAAGTAACATATTGGCATTAAGATGGCGTAGATGAGGAAGTTGCGTTTCATGTTGGCTCCGTTTTCTGCTCGGCCATTTTAGCATTGTCGGGTAATAAATGCTAGCCAAATGTGGTGCAGATAAACAGAAAACAGCGACTTAACGTATCGTAAGTCGCTGCTAATCGATGTACTACAGACGGGACTCGAACCCGTACAGTCTATACGACCGGGAGATTTTAAGTCTCCTGCGTCTACCATTCCGCCACTGTAGCACGGTTAGGCAGTCATGCTGCGTGGGGGCATTTAAGCATAAGCGCGGGCTAAAGACAAGTAAAAATTGAGAAATGTGTACAATTATGCCACAGAAAAGGGGGGCTTCACTCGGCAAAGGACCACACAATGTGCTTCTCCAGGGAGGGAGAGAGCGCTTTGGCCACAGGGCAGGAGCGCACTGCTCGCTCCATCACGGCACGTGCCTCCGGTGTTGTTTGCATAGGAACGGTGATACGTAAATTGAATCCTTGGATTCCGTTCGAGTCTTCCAGAACATTGGCAAGTACTGAAACACCGTCTGTGTTAATGCCGTGTTTAGTGGCGACGAATGCAAGCATACTGAGCATGCAGCAGGAAAGCGAGGCAGCAAGAAGCGAAGCAGGGGGCGGATACTCACCACGGCCGCCAATGGCTTGCGGAACATCGGTAATGAAACTTGTTGTGCTGCCGGTAAAGATAGTGTGCGTGCGCATGTTACCGGTCAACATGGTTGTAGAGGTAATGGTCGATTGGGGCATTTTAGGGAATGTGGGTTGCTGTGTCGGTATTTTCTCATGAGCTCAAGCGGTGCTCAATCTAATTATATAACTGTTACTGCCGGTTCCTGATGTCTTTTGTGTATGCAGTGCCGTTAAATTTGCATCATGTCTCATCTTATTCTCGACAAAACGTGCAATTTATGATTTATTAGGCGCACGTAATTCAGAATCATGAAGTCTTATACCATTTTCCAGAAGTCGGATGACGAGACCGTCAACAATTTCCTCTCTTGGATGCGCGACCAGGAGCGCAACGTTTATCGTGCCGCTTTGCGCGAGTTGGGCGCTTTGAAGAAGCTTCGCCCCCAGTTCTTGCAGCAGAAGCCCCTTACTGAGCAGTTTGCTTGGATTAAGAAGACTCTTTCCTGGAAACCCGCTGAGACGATTGCTGATCACCTTCTTCAGGTATGGCTCATCCGTAAGCATGAGGGTATGCTTGTAACCTTCATCGAGAAGCTTGGCATTGCCCACAATGGTCACGGTGTTGTGGATGTGCTTCCTGAGACTCTTGACGCAGAGAAACTTACCGAAGCTGTTAACGAGCTGTTTGACAAGTATCCCGCCGGTGCTGTTTCCGTATACCTGCACATGTTCCAGAACCAGACACCCAACGGCTGGACGGAGCTGCAGCAGATTCTTGATACCGACGAGCGTATCACGATTCGCTAATTTTACTTTTTCCTCTTGTGACAGAGGATGAACAATACATGATGCTGGCCTTGCGCGAGGCTGAAAAAGCCCGCGCGGTCGGCGAGGTTCCTTGCGGTTGCATCATTGTAAAAGATGGTCGCATTATTGGCCGTGGTTGGAACCAGGTGGAGACCCTCAAGGACGCCACAGCGCACGCCGAAATGCTTGCGTTAACAGAAGCTCAGGCAGCTGTTGGTGATTGGCGCCTTGAGGGTTGCACTGTTTATGTAACCAAGGAACCATGCCCCATGTGTGCCGGCGCTATGGTACATTGCCGCCCGGATAGGGTGGTGTTCGGCATCAAGGACCCTAAGGGCGGAGCCTGTGGGGGATGGATTCATTTGCTGGATTCCAATCCTCCGCTGAACCATAAATGCGCTGTAGAAGGCGGTGTGCTGGGCGATGTATGCTTGGAGCAATTTCAGAGCTTCTTTCGTGCTGCCAGAGCCGCAGCCAAGCTCCGCAAACAACAAATGAGAGAAAGTGAACAAGCCGATGATTCCCAATATTGAATTATATCTGAATACGGAGCGTGATTGGGTAACAGAAGAGTTGCTGGAGCGCTATGCCACTGCCTTGGAAGCAATGCTGCCGGAGCTGTTGGCTTGCCCGGTGGGACCGGACCATGTTCTTTCTGCGTTGCCGGTCGTGGAGATTGCTGTGGTGGATGACGAAGCCATAGCCGCTGTGCATGCCGAGTTCTTGGATGACCCCTCTGAAACAGATGCCATTACGTTCCCTTATGGAGAAATCCTTGTGAGCTGTGATACTGCTGCGCGCTATGCGGATGAGCACGGCATTGACCGCTACGAGGAGCTATTCCGCTATATGGTGCATGGGCTTACCCATTTGCACGGGTACTTGGATTATGAGCCCGAGGACCGTGAGGCTCTCTTCGCCGTGCAAGAGCCGTTGGTGACACGATTTTTTCCCAAATAAAGCTTGCGGCCGGCAGGATTTTTTGCTATACTGCCGCCGCATCATGCTTCGGTAGCTCAGCTGGATAGAGCACGAGCCTTCTAAGCTTGGGGTCCCGCGTTCGAGTCGCGGCCGAAGCGCTGAAAAACCTCTGGTTCCTTGAGAATCAGAGGTTTTTTATAGCCGTAAAAATAATTATTCTCTTAGTCTTTTATTCCCAATACCTTTACTTTAATTACTCTATAAGGAAGATAGATGGTGTAAGCAAAGGTATTAGAGGCTACGAAAAGAGGAATCTCTACCCCCCAAGCAGCCCAGGCTACAGGACGCATCAACGTATGGAGTGTGCCGCCGTCAAATCGCTCGATACGAGGATAATAATATTCCGGGTAGGAATAATGCGCTTGTTTATCCGCAGGATACTTGAACTTAACCGGGTTTACGGCGCAACGCGTTGCTCGCTCGAAGTCAAAATCGTTTACATCAATCAGCTCCGGGCTATCATCGCCCGGTTGTTCAACCTTGCGCTGTAATATATGAAATACATCGGTGTCGGAGAGTTTTGCTAAGAATTTTTTCACGGGCCGTTTATCACTTCCTGTCACGCAAATCCCCTTTGTTCTATCAGTTATGAATTCGAAGTAAAACATACACGTCGTAACAGGCGTATAAAGGAGCTCTACTTCCATGTAATAACGACCATCCAAAGCATAGACGACCAACTCATGTGGCGTCTTTACAGAGCTTTTTTTTGAAACATGGTAGTAATCGATACAGCTCACGGTTTGCTGGATTCCGGGGATGACGCAACTCGAGAGGCATATCGTCCCCAGTAGCGTTACGATGAAGGAAAACAGGGTAAATCTCTTCATGGTAGTGATAGATGGTTGATTATTCCATTACCGGTTTAGGTGGAGGTGGCACAACCGGTTCCATTTGCTGCTGTTGCTGCGATACCGGTAGGAGTACAATGCCCTGTATGACCATTCCGGTACCGTAGACCGTCCATAAGGCTACGCTTCCAACTACGTCGGGAATAAGGCAGAGCGCGGCAGCCGGGAGTGCGTAAAAAGCATGCGGGGTTAAGTTGCGGCTCTTGTTGTCTACCATATAAGTGCGGAAGTAGTATTCATCCTTTTTAGTGGTAGCCTTGCTCATGTCCATGCTCACCCAAGGGGCGTCTTCTTTAAGGTATCCTTCTTGGTCCACCTCTCGGTAAACAATTTCACCTTCAGTGCCATCGACTTTCTTCCAATCCCACATCGAGGGGCCGATAATGGCTTCTTTGAAGTCGATGTACGAATTCTTGCGTTGGTATGAAAATTGAGTGCGGACGCCTTGGCGATAATTTTTGCCATTCAGGCGATAGATGGTGTCACCATCTTTCATCCAGATACCATCATAGGTCACAGCTTGCTCGCACAGGCGCTGGTGATTGACTAAGCAGGAGCTTAAGCCTAGTGTGCAACATACAGAAAATAACAGAATGCGAAAAAGACGTGTTTTCATAGAGTGGCCGTCGTTACCGGGTTAAACGTGTTTACATCTTACCTCTATCCTCCGGGAAGTTTCGGTAGCCGATGGGCAGGGGGGCATGGTGGTTGAGCATATCGCGGTCGTAGCGGCGGGTAGGGGGCTTCATATTGCCCAGTGTGGTGCCTGCATTGAAGAAATATTGCAAGTAATAGGTGCCGTTGTACCCCAAAGCGTGGCTCTCTCGCACCATGTGAATGATATCGGCCTCATCTAAGAGCTCCGGGTGCACGGTGGTGCGAATCTCAAACGGAATTTCACTTTGGGTTAAGATGGCTAAACTCTCCGCAAAGCGATCAAATAAGCGCACCCCACCGGCAATTTTCCATGAGCGCTCAGAGGGCATTTTATTGTCCATGGCCACGTAGTCAATGAGCTTGTGGTCCAACAGCTCTCGCAGCACCTGCGGATTACTTCCGTTAGTGTCAATCTTAATGAGGTAGCCAAGCTTCTTAATATCCTCGCACAGCTCACGCAGGTGCGGTTGCAGAGTAATTTCCCCGCCTGAGAGCACTACAGCATCCAAAAAGAAGCGGCGCTCCTTAAGAAAGGCCATTTCATCAATTTGAGAATTGCTGTGCCCCAGTACTAATTCCGGATTGTAGCAATAGGGGCAACGCAAGTTGCAGCCCGTGTACCACATGATACAGGCTGCTTTCTTGGGGTAATCAAGAAAGGTGAGTGGCGTAATATCTACCGGATGATTTCTCATGTAGGGGAAATTGTAGAGAAAATACGCCCGTAACGGACAGATGATAAATCTTAGAATAAGCTCTGCTCCGTTACGGGCTGAATGGTATAGCCTTGACGCTGTGGCCGGGCTTACCGCGTGTTACTTGAGAATAGCATCACAGCCGCAACCGCAGCCGGGTTCTTCGAAGTGCGCACGCTCTTCAAACTCACCCTGCTTGCCTGCGTTGAAGGTTTCTACCGGACGATGGTAGCCCATCACGCGGGTATAGACAGTGCACTTGGTGCGCTCAGACTCGTGTTCAGCGAGGATTTGCTCGTCTGTTTTTACTACGGGTTTGATTTCTGTATCGCTCATAATGTGGCGTATGGTGGATGGTTAATGGTTGATGATGCGTTCAATCAGAACAGAGGAAGTTCGGGCTGCTCCTCAGAGCGAGCCTTAGCAATAAGCTCTTCGTCACACAGCGGGCAGTAGTCGTGGCGACCCTTGAGGTAGCCGTGCTTATCACATACGGAGAAGAGCGGGGTGACGGTAATGTAAGGCATCTTGAAGTTGGACAATACCTTGCGTACGATGTCGCGGCAGGCTTCCGGGGAGGAAATAGCCTCGTTCATGTACATGTGGAATACGGTACCGCCGGTGTAGCAGCACTGCAGCTTGTCCTGCATTTGCAGAGCCTTGAAGAGGTCGTGCGTGTAACCGGCCGGCAGCTGAGAGCTGTTCGTGTAGTAACGGTGACCGGGCGTACCGGACTGGATGATGTCC
Organism: uncultured Akkermansia sp.; assembly: GCA_904501975.1. Lineage (GTDB taxonomy): Bacteria > Verrucomicrobiota > Verrucomicrobiia > Verrucomicrobiales > Akkermansiaceae > Akkermansia. The sequence continues at coordinate 84,071 of CAJGCZ010000001.1, read as the reverse complement.
GGGTAACGCTTGAGGTCTTCGCGGGCAAAGCGGTGTGTGGTGCCTTCTGCGGGGGTAGCCTCCAAGTTGTAGAGGTTACCTGTTTGCTCCTGGTAGCCACGGATACGCTCGCGCATGAAGTGGAGGATATCCTCTGCAAAGGCAATGCCTTCCGGGGTGGAGGTGGTCATTGTATCGCCGGAGAAGTTGCGCAGCATTTCGTTAATACCATTCAGACCAATGGTGGAGAAGTGGTTGCGCAGGTGCGGCAGGTAACGCTTGGTGTAGGGATAGAGGCCTCGCTGGTAGAGCGTGTTGATGAAGACACGCTTCTTCTCAAGGGTATCCTTAGCCAAATCCATCAGCTCACCCAGCTTGGTGTACAAGAGGTTCTTGTTGCCCTTGTACAGGTAGCCCAAACGAGCCATGTTAATGGTAACAACACCGATGGAACCGGTCATTTCTGCAGAACCGAAGAGACCACCACCACGCTTGAGGAGCTCGCGCAGGTCGAGCTGCAAACGACAGCACATGGAGCGTACGGCATCCGGCTTGTAGGCTTCTTCGTCAATGACGCGATTGCCGTTCTCATCTACCTTATACTGAGAACCGATGAAGTTCTGGAAGTAGGAAGAACCAATCTTGGCTGCGTTCTCAAACAGCAGCAGCACGTTTTCACCCTCCCAGTCAAAGTCCTCAGTAATGTTTACTGTGGGAATGGGGAATGTGAAGGGCTGGCCGGTGCTGTCACCTTCTGTAAGCACTTCGTAGAAGGCGCGCTGAATGATGTTCATTTCAGGCTGGAAGTGCTTGTAGGTCATGGAGGTGAGAGAATCAACACCACGCTCCTTAGCCTTGGCAAGCAAAGCCTCGTCTTCAATACCCTCGAAGATGTGAGCGTTGCCGGATGACGGCGGCTGGTCGCGCAGGTCGCGCGGCACAGTCCAGTCAATCGTTACATTGGTGAAGGGGCTTTGACCCCAGCGAGAGGGCACGTTCAGGTTGTAAACGAAATTGCGCAGAGCCTTCTTAACGGCTGTGTACGGCAGCTGGTCGCGGAAGAGGTACGGGGACAGATAAGTATCGAAGGAGCTGAAAGCCTGAGCACCGGCCCATTCACTCTGCAGAATGCCTAAGAAGTTAGCCATCTGGCCAAGAGCCTCGCGGAAGTGGCGCGGGGGACGGCTGTTGACGCGGCTGCGCACACCGTTGAAGCCCTCGTTAAGCAAGTTGCGGAGACTCCAACCTGCGCAGTAACCGGTAAGGCAATCCAGGTCGTGAATGTGGTAGTCGCCATTGCGGTGGGCAGCACCTTCCTCCGGGGTATACACTTGATCCAGCCAGTAGTTAGCAATCACCTTACCGGCCGTGTTGTTTACCAAACCGGCGTTGGAGTAGGTAGTGTTGGAGTTAGCCTTGATGCGCCAGTCTGTATTGCCTACGTATTCATCAATCGTCTGCTTGCAGTCTACCCATGTGTTACCCTGGTATACACCGGCAATTTGCTCGCGCTGCAGCTTGTGGAGGAAACGGTACTTAATGAAGTTGCGGGCTGTTTCATAAGCGCCGGCTCTCATCAATTCGCTTTCAATCAGGTCCTGAACCTTTTCTACAGGCAGATATTCCTCGTTGCGAAGAGCGTCTAAGACATTTGCATATACCAAGGGATTATATTCTTCCTGTGAGGCATGGAACGCCTTTTCGATGGCCTGCTGTACTTTGTAGGCCTCGAAGCGTTCGCGTTTTCCGTTTCGTTTGATAATTTGTGGCATGGCTGGAGAGCTGCTTTTTTTTTGAGAAGTGTATCGTTCCACAGTAAGCGTCTTTTCGGATGCTTATAGTCTTGTTGTGGCTTTTGGTCCGGTAGTGTCCGGCTAACGTTGGAACTTTATCATTTTTTACATGAGGTGGCAAGCAGAAATGTCAAAAACAACCACTTTTCACGAAATAATTTTTTAGCCGTAAAAATCCAGATATTGGATAAACAAGCCTCTTGTGCCACTATATATTGTATGTGCCGGAAGCTGCGCTAATAGATAGCACACGCTGTTTGCTGTGTCATGATAAGCCATGATGACACGCGATAGAGCAAGGGTTAAGGGAACTTTGGCAGCTTAAAACTTTGCGGCTATATTGATAAAATGATAGCACAAGATGTAGCGTGCAAATTTCCGATAAGAGTAAAAATGATACACAGTATAGTGTAGAACGGAAAATGCTTAATTAAGCATCCACCCACACTGTTTTGAGGTATTGCTCGCCATCAAAATCAAAGGTCATGGCAGATGTGGTCAGTTTAGCACCGGGTGCCCCTTGTGCTACCATATTACGAAAATCGGCAGGAGACAGTTTACGGCAATTCGTGGTGCACAGCATCCAGCCACCGGGGGCAAGACAGGCTTTTGCCTTTGCTACCAGTTTTGCATAGTCTTTTTCCACGCGCCAGATGCGGCCTTTAGCATCGCGTGAGAAGGTAGGGGGGTCGAGCACAATGGCGTCGAAGAGGCGCCCTTGTTTAGCAAAACGCTCCAGCCAGTGCAGGGTATCTCCCTTGCAGAAGTAATGCTGCCGGAAATCGATACCGTTGAGCTGCATATTCTCTTTGCACCAGTCTAAGCAGGGTTGAGCCAAATCGAGCGTAGTGGTGACAGCCCCGCTGAGAGCTGCACATACAGAGAAAGCCCCGGTGTAGGAAAAAGTGTTCAGCAGGCGCATGCCTTCGCTGCATCTCTGTTTTACCTCGGCTCGGTTATCTCTCTGGTCTAAGAAAATACCTTGTGAATAACCGGCTTCCATATCCATGATGTAGCGTACGCCGTTTTCAGATATGGGGAAACGTGGGTCCACCTCCGGTCCGCACAAGTGCTGGGGAGCTTCCTTCACATCGTTATCCAAGCGCTTCAGGTATACGGGCAGGTTAAGCTCGCAGAGCAATGTTTTCAACTTGGGAGGCAAGGCGGTGTCTCGCAATGATACGAGAATACGGTCTGCCAAGGCATCTATAAAGACATTCTGCCACGGTGAACCATCTGAGATGCGATACGCATCCGTTTGTGCCGGTAAGCGCTTTTGGCGCTCACTGATGAGGACTTCCAGTTCATTCATGGAGTGGTAGAATGGTCAGGTTTTGGCAAATCAGGAGTTAGCCATAGCTTTGGCCTCTTTTTGAATGGTGGCAGCCATGGTGGACAGAGCATTAGCACGGGTGGTGGCTAAATGCTCTTTTAGGCCGCATTCATCCAAGCGATGCAGGTTTGCCTGTTGAATCTCTGCCGGGGTAAGCCCGGAGAGCAGTCGAATAAATAAGGCAATCAGACCTTTCGTGATAAGGGAATCGCTATCGGCATAAATCATCATTTTGCCGTCAACCTGCTCGGTGCCTACCCATACTTTGCTTTGGCAGCCTTTAATTAGGTTGCAGGGTTTGCGGTATTTATCGGGCATAGCGGGCAGCTTTCTGCCGAGAGAAATAATAAACTCATACTTCTCTGTCCAGTCTTCAAAGATGGACATGTCGTCTAATAAGGCCTCAATGCGAGTCTCGTAGCTCATGGCTTATTTTGCGGAGGTTGCAAGGGTATAAAGAACAGCCTTTTGTGCATGCAGGCGGTTCTCTGCTTCTGTAAAGATAATGTTGGCGTGGGCTTCCAATACTTCGTCTGTGATTTCATAGCCACGGTATGCCGGGAGACAATGGAAGACGCTGTGATTGGGGGCCGCTACTTTCAGCAGCTCGGCATTTACCTGATAGGGGAAGAATGCTTGCTCCTTAGTACCTTTTTCTGCTTCCTGCCCCATGGAAATCCAGGTGTCTGTGTTGATAACAGTAGCGCCTCGGACTGCTTCCTCTGCATCGGTTGTGCAGATAAGACCGGGATAGTCGATGGCCTCCAAGGTCTCTTTGGACGGCAGAGCGTGTGCCGGACCGGCCAGAGCAAGCGTGAAACCAAGGTGCTTGGCTGCCCACATCCAGGAGCGGCCCATATTATTATCCACATCGCCAAGGAAAGCTATTTTCATGTCCTTCCATGAACCAACCCCGTATTTTTCCTCAATGGTCAGGAGGTCAGCAAGAATCTGGCAGGGATGCTCCAAATCGGTCAGTGCATTGATGGTGGGCAACCCCGAGTAGTGGGCAAAATCAACTACTTCGTCCTGTCCGTAAGTGCGAATAATAGCGCCATGAATCATGCGCCCCAGTACACGAGCTGTATCTTTAATCGGTTCGCCACGGCCTAATTGAATGTCTCTTGTGGATAAGAACATAGGGCGACCGCCCAATTCAGAAATACCCACCTCAAAGGATACACGCGTGCGGGTGGAGGATTTAGAGAAAATTAACGCCCATGTTTGGCCGGCGAGCGGTTGCTCTGTATGTGTACCGCGCTCCGCCTTGAGTTTGTGACCCAATGCAAGCAGCTCGCAGATTTGAGCTCCTGTCAATTCTTCGATGGAAAGTAACTGGTTCATGGTGTTTCCTGCTGGTGGAAAGCGGGAAGATAGCACATTCATGCTATCATGTAAAGAATAGAATGAGTCAGTTTTTCAAGATAACAAGTGGCGCGTGTTATTGCTTTTCTGCTCTGCGCATTTGGTGAAGAATGTTATCGGCTATGTTCCGTACTGTTTCTTCAAGTATGTTGTACAGATGGCTACCGGCTCGGTAATCTGCCGGAGCAAAGAAATCCACTCGCTGCTGACCGGATTTCAGATTGTAGCACTTACGGAAGCTTTTGCGAGACGGGTCTGCCGGATTATATACGGCAATACTGGTGCCGCCTAATTGTCGCATGACGGTAAAGCAGGGCACATCGGTGGGGCCGTCTCCTAAGTAAATCATGTGGCGGAAGGGAACGGGACGCAAGTCGCTGTCCATGTGGTCGTTCACATCCTCGGTATATTTCAGCATACCCTTGTTGATACGAAAAAGGAATTGCGTTTTCGTGGTGTGCGAAATAACGCGTTTCGGGAAGTTGATGCAGCCGTTGAGTTCACTGAACTCGCAGGCAAATACCTCTTTCATGTACGGGCGGATAGCTGAGCCGTCGATGATGGACTTAATACCACTGGATATGATGTAATACTCGATATGAATACCGGCATATCGGTGTTCTTGGCTTAGTGCTTTTTCTTCAAATGTTTGAAAAAAATCCGGAATCCCCTTAAAGAAGGTCAATTTTTTACCCAATTCCATGAGGGTATCATTGCTCACGCCGTCGAGGCTGAGGGTGTCCAGCAGTTCTTTCAGATAACTGAGCTCACCGTCCCATCCTTCGTTTCTGCTTCTGTCGTTGCATTTCTTCCAGAATAATTCTGCATTGATGCCGAATTCCGGAAAAATCGTATCCTCCTGCATGTTATGCGGGCTGAGAGTTTGGTCAAAATCAAAAATGAGAGCGATGGTATTCTGCGGTATTGACATAAATAACTTATACCCCTAAGTGTGCAGAACATCAAGTAAATTCCCATGATTAGAGGAAATTAACCTTGCACGCAGGCTCTCTATACGGCATAATACCCTTGCAATGATGAAGGCAACTGATGTAACCGGAGATTTATTGAAGGCTGTTTCTCGTTCTTTTTACCTGACCATTCGCTTTTTGCCTCAGGAAATGAGACCGGCTGTTGCCTTGGGATATATGCTGGCACGCGCCACGGATACGGTTGCTGATAATGCTTCTGCCTCTCCTGAATTGCGTATACATGTATTACAACGGATGGCTGATGCTATTTCCGGCAACATGAATGAGGCTGATATACAGGACGTATCCCGAGAGTTGAACCTCGAAGTGGAGCATGAAGCCGAAGCGATTTTATTGCAGGAGTTTCCTCGCTGCCTGCTTGCGCTTGAAACATTTGACGAAGTACAAAAGGCGCTTATCCGCAAAGTGTTGGCCACAATTATTCGAGGGCAGTTGTGGGATTTAACGTTTTTTTCGCAACGTGATACCGTAGATAGCGATGAAGAAACACGGCGTTACACCTATTGCGTTGCAGGTTGTGTGGGCGAGTTTTGGACCGAGCTTGGTTATGCTACCATGCAGGGGCGATTTTGTAATCCTGAGCGTAGTGAGGTGATGGTGCAAGCCGGTATTCGCTACGGACAAGGCTTGCAGTTGATTAATATTTTGCGAGACATGCAGGAAGACGAAGCGCGAGGGCGCCATTACTTATGTTCTGATGCGCATAAATGGCTGAACCGTGCAGCTTCGTACATGAATGACGGTATTGATTATTGCTTGCGCTTGGGCACCTTCCGCTTGCGTTTTGCATCGATTTTGCCGGCCCTGTTGGGTAAAAAGACAATAGAGCTCTTGCGTGTCTCAACCTTGGGAACGGGCAAGGTTAAGATTAAGCGTAGGGTGGTCTATGGTTGTTTGCTCAGGGCTATATTTTTATGCCTTCGTCGCAAGCAAAGCTTGGGCATTTGACCGCAGTGAGTCAGATGCCCATTTTACCGGGATTAAGAAGAGCATGCGAATCAAGCGCTGCTTTGATTGCTTTATGCACGTCGATGGCGACATCTCCGACGGCTTGGGCGAACCAGGGAGCCTTGGCAAGCCCTATTCCGTGTTCTCCGGTAATGCTTCCGCCGTGGGCAATTACCCAGTCAAATAATCTGTTGACCAAGGCATCAGCCGGAGGGCGGATGTCATTACCCAGTTCGTCCTTTAATACCATTACATTGGTATGAATGTTGCCATCTCCGGAGTGGCCGAAACACGCCACGGGAATACCGGTCTCTTTCTGCATGGAGGCACAGAACTCTACCAGGTCAACTAAAGCGGAACGCGGAATAACGATATCCTCATTCAGTTTAGTGAGTCCGGTTGCTTTCAGTCTGTAGGAGAACTCGCGGCGAAGTTGCCAAATGGCTTCCACATCTGATTCCGTATTAGCTGTGACAACTTCTGTTGCTCCTGTGAGTTGCAGGATGTGGGCAATTTCCGGCAATTCCGTATCAACGGCATGTGTTCGCCCGTCAATTTCTACAATAATGTGGCCTTTGGCGTTTGCGGGCAAAATACTGGGGCCTAGGTGATTTCTTGCTGCGGCGAGGGTATAGGCATCCGTTATTTCCATGGCGGCAGGCAGGTGCCCGGCTTGCAGTATATTCTGTACTGCGGCAGCTGCCATTGCGAACTCGGGGAAGCTTGCATGCAGTGCGGCTCTTTTTTGTGGTGCCGGTATAATGCGTAAAATGGCTTTGGTGATGATGCCCAGCATGCCTTCACTACCACAGAAAAGGCTCACTAAATCGAAGCCTTGTTTGTTTTTGTGGGTGCGACCACCGCAATTTAGGATACGACCATCTGGTAATACGACTTCTAATCCAAGCACGTATGCCCTTGTGACTCCGTATTTGAGGCAGCGAGGGCCACCGGCATTTGTGGCAATGTTGCCACCGATGCTGGATTCTTTACGCGAAGCCGGATCCGGCGGATAGAACCATCCCTTTTCTAAGCAAGCTTCCTGGAGCTGTGCGGTTAGTACACCGGCCTCAACAACGGCGACCCCATCAGCAGGATTAACCTCAAGGATGCGGTTCATGCGAGCAACGGAAACTACAATGCCACCTTTGACAGGAACACACCCGCCCACATAGCCCACACCGGCTCCTCTTGCTGTTACGGGGATTCCGTGAGCGGTTGCAAATTGCACCGCCTTGGCTACTTGTTCTGTTTCTGTTGCTAATACAACAGCCTCCGGCAGAGCGGAGGCATGCCACTTGTCTCCGGAATGGGCCGCCAGAACCTCGGGTGATGTGTGCACACAATCACCCAAGTGCGCCTGTAATTCTTGTATCCAGCTTGACATAATGTGTTACTCTTTGTCTGTTCCCCAGCGACGGTGCAACCAAGATTCTACGGGCGAGAATAACAGCTTATCTGCCAGCAAGCCCACAAGGATAATAATGAACATGATGCCGATGACTTGGTACATACGTTGCAGCTCACGACCGAAATGTAGATATTGGCCAATACCAAATCCCCCGACGACGGAGACGTAGATTTCTGCCGCCATGAGTGAACGCCATGCGAAGGCCCATCCTTGCTTCATGCCACTGACCACAAAGGGGGCAGATGCCGGTAGGGTAACAAACAAAAGCGTGTGAAAATTGCTGCTTCCCATTGTGCGGGCGGCTCGTGCATAGATTGGGGGTACGTTCTTCATGCCATTCTGTGTGGAGAGCAGGACACTCCAAAGGGTGCCCATGATAACTACGAACAGGAGTGCGGATTCGGACTGTCCGAACCAGATACAGGCAAGGGGCACCCAGCAGACGCTTGGCAGAGCTTGTAAACCAAGAGCAAGCACTCCCAGCGTATCATTAACGCTACGGAAACGAGCGGACAACATACCCAAGGGAACGCCGATAACCAAGCCGATTAAATAGCCAATGAGAAGTCGTTGCAGGGTTACACCCATGGCATAAACAATCTTAAGATTCAGAGTATTATCCCATAAATAGCGAGCAACCACGCTGGGCGGGGGCAATACATAGGGATTCCACAAGGGCTCATCAGGCCCAATGCCGATAGGGCTCAAATCTCCTGTGAGAATGGCCCATATCAGTATGAGTAAAGAGAAGAAAACGAGTGTTACAAGTGTGCGTTTCATGGGTTAATCTGATTCTTGAGCGTTCTGATAACCTTTAAGTTCTGCTGTGATTTCTCGTGAGATATCGGCCAAGTCGTGACTGTTGATATTGCGAGGACGAGGCAAATCTATCGTAAACTCCTTGCGAACGCGTCCCGGGTGGGGGGAGAATAGAATGACGCGGCTGCCAAGGCAGACGGCTTCTCGAACGTTGTGCGTAACGAATACGATGGTCTTTTTTCGTTTATGCCAAATATCCTGAATATCGCCGTAGAGTTGCTCGCGGGTCATGGCATCCAAGGCAGAGAAGGGCTCGTCCATGAGGAGTATCTTGGGATTGGGCGCCAAAGAGCGAGCAAGTGCAACACGCTGCCTCATGCCGCCGGATAATTCGTGGATACTGGAATGAGCAAACTTATCCATCTTTACCAGATAGAGATAGTATTTAGCCACCTCCAATCTCTCTTTATTGTTCAGGTTGGGTTTCTGTTTCAACCCGAACATGACGTTGCCGATTACATCGAGCCACGGGAAAAGCGCATGTTCCTGGAACATCATCATACGGTCGCGTCCGGGGCCGGTAATGCATTCGCCATCGATTAAGGCTTTACCTTTGTCCGGTTGTTCTAGTCCGGCAATGATATTAAGAAGCGTGGATTTACCACAACCGCTGGGACCGACGAAACAGACAAACTCGCCTTCGTTAATCGTTAAATTGGCATCCTCCAGAGCATGTACGATTCTCGTTTTCGTGCGAAAATCTTTATATACGTGCTCTATGCTCAGTTTTGCTGTCGGAAACTCTTGAATTTCCTGGTGTGTCTTTTCTCTCATATTTAATGAGCTTGCGGTGAGGTGTTAGAAGTGGGTGTATAGAGAATACCTTCCAGAGCCGGAACGTAATCTAACAGGCCAGTCTTTTGTCCATTAGTGACAAATTGTTTCAGGCTCTCAAGGTCTATTTTGTCTGTTAACTTTAAGCGTTTCCAAGAACTATTGACGATTTCTTCCAGCTCGTGGCGTTCAGCCTCATCGGACTGAGTTAAATACATTAATTCATCTACAACATGTCGTTTGGCTGCATCAGGATTCTGCTCTATCCATTTCGTCAATGCTTTGTGGGCATGAATCACTTGCTGTGCGGCATCGGGATGGTGCTTGAGCCAACCGGTTCTTGCCGCCAGAACTGTTGTAACAACATCCGGTTCCTCTACTAATATTTTGGCACCGGCTTTTTTCTCTAAGCGGCTTACCCAGGGTTCTACCGTCCAGCATCCGTCTATGTCGCCCTGTGTCATGAGCTGAAGCTGCATGGCATTCGGTGTAGGGGCAACTCGGCAATCTCCACCTCCTTCCAACGGGCAGGTGAGCCCATGATTAATCAACCATGCACGGCACGATACATCTTGAGTATTGCCTAATTGTGGCGTTGCTATGCTCTTTCCCTTAAAATCAGAGGGCTTTTGTATGCTCGAGTTGCCCGGTATCATTAAAGCCGCTCCACCGTTTACGGCACCTGCAAGCAAGCGGATTTCTCGTCCGGCGGCAACTGAATAGGCATTGAGGGCTGGGCTGGGACCCACGTAAACTAAATCTGTTGTCTTTCCGAACAAGGCTTCCATAGCAGTTGGCCCTGCATTAAATGTGTACCATTCTTCGGTGTACCCCGGTACGTTGGCTTCGAACCAGCCTTTGCCATCGATTGTTTTATGGCGAAACATATTGCGTGCCACTAAGCCCTGCACATGGGTGACGTTAGGAAAGCATCCGAGCCGAATTTTGGTGCTCGTTGCATCCTCTCGACTGCATTGGCATAAAACCACAATGCTGCAGAGAATCAAAAGTAGGATGCTGATGCGTGTTTTCATGTCTAGCCATGCTACCAAAGTGCCCCTATTTCGTCAAGCAACAATGACACAGTTGTAATAATTTTTATTAAAGTTGTAAAAAGTTTTATTAATATTGAACAAAATTGTCAATACTGTGTCTTTTCTGTAGAAAGGACACAAAGTCTAACAAATAATATGAATAACCATATCATGAAAAGAGTTCTCCTTATGAGCGTTGCTGTGATGGCTCTTGCGGCACCGGCAAATGCAGGCGTTAATGTTGTGGTAAATGTCGGCGCCCCTGCAGTTGTTCCTGTAGCTCCGGCTCCAGTGGTTGTAGCGCCACCGCCGGTTGTCGTTGAACCTGCACCTGTGGTAGTTGCACCACCGCCTCCGCCTGTTTACGTGGTACCGGCACGACCTCGTCACCATAGGCCAGTGCCGCCGCCCCCACCGCATCGTCGCATGGCCCCGCCGCGTCACCATAGACCCCATGGTAAGCCGCATCATGCCCCGCATAGGCACAGATGAGCCCTATATGAGTTGAGATAAAATTCAGCGTACGTTCATCTATGTGAGCGTACGCTTTTTCAGTGTTCTATAAAAATTGTTGCAATTTCTTGTGCGTGGCATTATAATTGCCTTGGATATGGAGGAGCCCCCTGTAAAAAATCAGAATGTATTTGGTCGTTGGGATAGTGTATTTGCATCCATGATGATTGCTATTTTCCCGGCCGTTGTTGCTTATGTTTTCGAGGATAAGAACATAAGCAAGATTGTGCTTTGGGGCGGTGTGTCCGTAGCTGTCGGCGGTGCTGTGTTTTTGTTAAGTTTTGTTTTCAGTAAGAAGCTTCTCAGCTTCTTAGTGAATTTAATGGGATATATTTTCCTTGGTATCTACATCTGGTGGGCATCGCAGCTAATAGGGGCCAGATTAGAAGAAGCTGCTGCTGACCCGGCTTTGGAAAAGCTTGAGCAAAAGAAGCAGTGATTGCTGTGCTTATTTCTTTTGAGCAGGGATGGTGATGATATTGATTTCGGGGTAGCAGAAAAAGCGCATACCAAGAATGGCGCCGGTGCCTCGTGTTACAAAAATTTGCTTACCGTTCTCGTAGGGAAAGAGGCCTGCCGGCATGTCTGAACGGAAACTAATGTAGGTGTCGGTGAAGGGGATTCCCAACTGTCCGCCATGCGTGTGTCCGGAAAGCATGAGATCCCAATGGAAGTCCTTTAGCGCTACTCTGCTTTCCGGGTCATGAGATAGCAATAATGTGGGTAATGTTTCCTTGTCTGAAGGAAGAAGGCAATCTGTAGGCTTTTCATCACCTTCGTTATAGTCACCTACACCGGCGATGATTAGTTTATTACCGGAGGGAGATACCCATTCAATGGACTCATTGCGCAACAGTTTTACGCCTGCTGCTTGGTAAACTCTCTGCACTTGGTCCAGCTTTTCATAATCGTGATTGCCTAAAATCGCAAATGTCGGCGCTATAGATTGCAGTTGCTTAAAGGATTCTATGTAGCGACGAGTCCTGTAAAAGCGGTGTTCTGCATAGACCAAATCTCCGCCAAACACGATTAAATTCGGTTCTTGCTGTGCAATGAGCTCAACGATGCGCTCAAGCAATGCTGGATTGCCATGCACATCTGAGAAAAAGGCAATTTTTAGAGGCCCAATCTCCGGTAATGCTTGGATGGATGTGTGATTGACCTCCAGGCGCTCCGCGCCCCACTTGCCGAATTGGCATACACCTAATAGAAGGAGAATAAAACTCAGCGCGCATATCGAATAAAAGCGCTTCTTCTTGGTAAGGTGTGCCGTAATTCGGCAAATGAGGCCGGAGTGTGCCATTATTGGTAAATGGGGTTAAGGATGGCAAGCTCGGGGTCGATGAAGATACCGTTCTTGCGAATTAACTTGCCGTCGAAATAGATTTCACCACCGCCGTAATCTTCTCGCTGAATGCAAACTAGATCCCAGTGGATGGAGGAACTGTTGCCATTGGGGGCTTCTTCGTAGCATTGACCGGGAGTGAAATGGAAAGAACCGCCAATCTTCTCATCAAAGAGAATGTCTCTCATGGGTTTGAGAATGTAGGGGTTGACGCCGATGGCAAACTCGCCTATGTAACGAGCTCCAGCATCGGTATCAAGAATCTTGTTCAATTCCTCACTATTGCCTTGGCAACTTGCTTCCACGATTTTGCCGTTCTCGAAGCGGAACTTAACGCCATCAAACGGAATACCATGATAAATGGTGGGAGCGTTATAGCTCAGTGTACCGTTGATGCTGTCCTTCACCGGGGCTGTGTACACCTCACCATCCGGAATATTGCAATCACCTGCGCAGACGATGGAGGGGATGTCTTTAATGCTAAAGCTTAAATCTGTGCCGGGGCCGACGATGCGTACTTGGTCGGTGGCATCCATCATGGCTTTAAGCTTGAGCATGGCTTCCTTCAGCTTGGCGTAATCTGCCAGGCAACAGCGGAAGTAGAAGTCTTCAAACTCCTCTGTGTTCATCCCGGCTGCTTGAGCCATGGACGGTGTTGGCCACGCAAGTATTGTCCATTTACGCTTGTTGCAAATGACATCACTTGCAGGCTTGAAGTGCTTGCTGACAATGGCCATTTTATCAGCGGGGACATCACAGCTCTCAAAGCTGTTGTAGTCTGCATAGAAGCAGATATGCACCTGCATCTCTTCTGCTCGGCGCAGACGGTATGCGCCATCCATTTGGAATTGCTCTTCTGTAGCGTTCTTCTGGAGCTCTGCGGTAATGGCAGCATGAGAAAGGTCAAGGTGCGGATGGCCTCCGGCTTCGCGCACGGCACGAATGAGTTCAATGACCATGGCATCCGGAATGTCCTGCATGCGCAGGTTGACATGTTCTCCGGGTTGGACGCGTACAGCGTAGTTTACAACCTGAAGAGCTAACTGACGAAAACGTGGATCTTTCATCGTCCTTAGTCTTTTGCGGGGTTAAGGATAGCAAGTTCAGGATCTGTGAAAATACCGTCCTTGCGGATGAGTTCGTCATCAAACCAGATTTCACCACCGCCGTATTCGGGGCGCTGGATGCAAACCATATCCCAATGCACCTGAGAGCGGTTGGTGTTATCGCAATTCTCGTAGGCCTGACCGGGGGTGAAGTGGAAAGAACCGGCAATTTTCTCATCGAAGAGAATATCGTACATCGGTTTTAAGATGTAGGGATTGACGCCGAGAGCAAACTCACCGATAAAACGGGCGCCGGCGTCTGTGTCAAGAATCTTGTTCAATTCTTCGTCCTTGCCGTTGCAATGAGCTTCAACAATCTTGCCGTTCTTGAAGGTGAGGCGAATGCCGTCAAAGGGAATACCCTGGTAAACGGTGGGCGCTGTGTAGTAAATGGTGCCGTTAACACTGTCCAATATGGGGGCTGTGAATACTTCGCCATCGGGAATATTCATTTCACCGGCACAGGGGATAGCAGGCATCCCCTTAATGCTGAAGGTAAGGTCTGTGTCGGGGCCGATGATATGTACTTTATCCGTTTTCATCATGCGCTCGGCAAGTTTATCCATGGCCTGACTAAGAGCTTCGTAATCGGCAAGGCAGCAGCGGAAGTAGAAATCCTCAAAAGCCTCTGTGCTCATGCCGGCAGATTGTGCCATGGAAGGAGTGGGCCAGCGAAGTACGCACCATTTAGTTTTGCATACACGTTGGTTGTGCACGGCGCGCATGTGTTTCATGGCAAGCTTCATGTTGTCTGCACAAATGCCGGAGTTCTCGAATGTGTTGCGGCTGCCTCGAATGGCGATATAGGCGCTCATGAGTTTCATTTCCTCAAGCTCGAGTGCGGCAATAGATTCGTATTGGTCATCTGTGGCGCCGGCCAACATTTCGCGAACAATGCGTGTATTGTGTTCGCGGATATGAGGAATGCCGCCTACGTTGCGGACGGCACGGATGAGTTCTACACCAACCTCATCCGGGGTATCGTAGAGGTCAAGTAAGACGTGTTCTCCGGGTTGAATACGGCAGGAGTGGCGCACCAAGGCCTGTGCTAATTGTGTTGTTCTGGGGTCTGTCATAAATTTTAGTAGATGTTTGAGGTGAAAGGTTGTGTGAGTATGGTGAGAGATTCGATAAGGTCTTCCTCCGTTATCGTGTCGCATACCATCGGGGTGCCGAGTGCTTGAAGCAGCACGAATTTAATGGTGCCTGCAGCGAATTTTTTGTCTCTCTTTGTGAGGGTAATGACTTTCTCTAAATCAATATTCGGAGGTAGCTGCAGGGGTAATTCTAAGGCATGAAGCGTGTTTAGGATTTCACGCTCCTCTCGGGAAGAGAGGTCACTATATTTAGCGGAAAGATAGAGAGCGGAGCGCAGGCCAAGGCTTACAGCTTCTCCATGTAGTATTTCTCCGTAGGGGACGCTGGCTTCGATACCATGTCCGATTGTATGCCCTAAATTAAGGAAAGCTCTGATGTTTTGCATTTCTTGTTCATCAGCCTCTACAATCCGTGCTTTAATCTCAACATTGCGGGCAATGAGTTCTGGAAGATGGTCTATGGTTGAGAGACTGAAGCCTAAATCAATCTCCGTGGCGATTTTTTGAATCTCTCTCAGCATGCCTTGCTCACTTATCGCAGCATGTTTTACCATTTCTGCCATGCCTTCGCGTATCACTCGAGGGGAGAGTGTTAAAAGAGTGGTAGGATCAATGACGACGACTTTCGGTTGATGAAAGGCTCCTACCAAGTTTTTGCCAGCGGCAATATCTACAGCTGTTTTCCCGCCTACAGAGCTGTCGACTTGCGCCATAATTGTTGTGGGCACTTGAATAAAGGGGATGCCTCGATAGTATACGGAGGCTATAAAACCTGCCATATCTCCGACCACGCCACCACCTAAGGCTATAACGAAACTGGTGCGGTCGTGCCCTTGTTGCACCATTTCGTTGATAATGCTTTCTACTGTATGCAGATTTTTGCTTTGTTCTCCGGCTTCAAATACGTGTAGGGAGTATTCGTATTCTGCATCTTCTAAACTGTGAATGAGTTTGGATGCATACAACGGGCATACATTGCTATCTGTGATGATGGCTGCTTTGCCTCCGAGTCTTAATTTCTTACTATGGTACCCCACTGTATCAAGTGCTCCGTTGGAAACGTGTACTTGGTAAGAGCGGGCTCCCAATGATATACTTACTGTCGGCATATCTTGTATTATAAGCTTCAATTTTGTTGTTCGCAAGTATTAATTGTGTCCGTAAAGTAGCATCCATTCTAGGTTTTTCTAAAATAGAAAAAGCCAGATTAGAAAAATCTAACTTTTTTAGAAAAATTATAAGGAAAGCCTTGCAATGTGATAGGAAAAATGGTAATTTCTGCTCAGCAAGCGGGGCAAGGTGCTTCCGCAAGAAAAAATCAACCAAATCAAATATTATGTTAGTAGGAAAGAAAGCACCGGAGTTCACAGCCAACGCTGTGGTAAATGGAATTATCGAAAGCAACTTCAGCCTGGAGCAATACCGTGGCAGCAAGTATGTTGTTCTGTTCTTCTACCCCAAGGACTTCACCTTTGTATGCCCGACTGAGCTCATTGGCTTCCAGAATGCTCTTGAAGAGTTTGAGAAGCGCAACACGGCAGTAGTTGGTTGCTCTACGGATAGCGAGTTCTGCCACTGGGCATGGACCAATACACCGCGCAACCAAGGTGGTATTCAGGGTGTCACCTACCCGCTTGTAGCCGATATCAACAAGGAGGTAGCAGCCAAGTTTGATGTTTTGGCAGAAGAAGGAGATAAGGTGGCCTATCGTGGCCTGTTCCTTATCGATAAGGAGGGTGTTGTTCGCCACATGTTGGTAAACGATATGCCTTTGGGCCGCAGTATTGACGAAGCTATTCGCATTGTGGATGCATTACAGCATTTCGAAGAGCACGGGGAAGTATGCCCCTTAGGCTGGCACAAGGGCGAAAAAGCAATGCAGGCTACCCACGAAGGTGTATCTCAATACCTTTCAGAATAAGTTTCGCGAATCATGCGCGACGGTATCGTAACGTGATACCAGCAGAATTACGTTCATAAGACTAGAGGAGAGATGCGGTCTCAGGAGTAATCCTGAGGCCGCAAATCTTTTACTTTACTGAGTATTAAAAATCCCTGCCATTGTGTAATGGCAGGGATTTTTACTAATGAGTGGAGGTGAGAATTAGTAAACGTCTTTCTGATAACGCTTGGCTGTTCTCATATCCTTGAGGTACTGGGCCGCTTCTTCCTCTGTACGGTTGCCGTATTTGGCGATGATGTTCAGGAGTGTCTTTTCTACGTCCTTAGCCATTCTATTGGCATCACCGCACATATAGACTGCGGCACCGTTTTCAAGCCACTGCCAGATTTCTTCGCCGGATTCCTCCATGAGGTTCTGAACGTATACCTTCTGAGCTTGGTCGCGGCTCCATGCAACGGAAAGACGAAGCTTGCCACTTTCAACCAAGGGAGCGATTTCATCCTCATAGCATCCATCAGTTGCTTTGTAGGGATTGCCGAAGAATAGCCAGTTGGCACCTTGGGCATTATCTGCTACACGCTGCTGCCAGAATGCGCGGAAAGGTGCAATACCTGTGCCGGGGCCAACCATGATGATAGGCGTATTGCCATCTTCCGGCAGACGGAAGTTTTTGTTGCTGTGCACAAACACCTTTACCTTGGTGCCGGGTGTCAGGCGATCAGCCATGTAAGTGGAGCAAACGCCGCCACGTTGTCTCTCGCGTGCGGTGTAGCGTACTGCGCCTACGCAGAGGGAAACCTGGCCGGGCACGGCATCGGGGCTGCTGGCAATGGAGTAAAGTCTCGGGGTAAGCTTTGCAAGAATTGACACAAAGGCTTTGCCATCTGCAAAGGTGGCACGAGTTTCTTCATCTTGTGCCAAATCAAGAATATCGCGTCCCCAGCAGAAATCCTTAAGGGCATCCTTGTCTTCTAAAATTGCTGCAAGTTTTTCACTGCCGGCGACAGCATTCCATTTGGTCAAATTACCTTTTTTAATGGAAGTAATATCGTAGGAAGTGATGAGAGCTTCGCGGAGAGTGGCGGATGTTCCATCGGGAAGGGGGACTTCCTCGGTTGCGTCTAATCCGAGTGCTGTAATCAGCGCATCGACCAAGGCAGGGTCATTGCAAGGGAATACGCCAAGTGCATCGCCTGTTGTGTAGCTGAGTCCGGAGCCTTCGAGAGAATAATCCACGTGGATGGTCTCTTTTGCGCTGCCGGGCTTTGTTACGGCTCGTACTCCCAGCACGTCTGCCGGGAACGGATTCTTCATACTGTACGGTTCCATAGTTTTGATGAGTTAAAACGTCTGTCGTTTTTGATTATAAGATACAACTGTTATTTGTCAAGCAAAATCCGATAAAGATGGTAGTGTTATCATTCTGCATTGCGGCCGATTGTGGCTTGAAATTTGACGGAAGCTTTGACTTGTACGGTAGGCTGGTAGGTTCTTAAGGCAATTTTACCGGTTTTCTTTGTGTACTTCTGTACGTAAACAGCTGTAGTTTTATCGTTTTCCGCATCGTAATCGGCATCTATGATGTTGCTTTTCAGATGATAGCCTTCGTCATCGCAGATAATGATTTCCGGCACTTGAGACGCGCCGGTGTAGATAATGCGCAGCACCAGTTCATCCGGTGCAGCTTTGGATTTTTCCAGCGGTTCAATCTCCACTTGGTGATTAGCAATGGTACACTCCGTTTTGCTTTTTGTGCTAAAGGTGGGGGCCTCATGCTTTTGGATTCCGGGTGTAACAGGGAGTTCCAGTGCTGTATCGAACTTCAGCACGCCGCCTCCCGGTAAACGGTCGAAATCAAACGCTAATATATGGCAATTTTCCTTAGAATCAAAACAGAGTTCCCACTCAGTAAAATGTCCGCTCATGCTTTCTCCGTTACCATCTGTTGCAGTAAGAGTAAGAGCAGGGGTGCAATCTTGAGTTCTTAATGTTGCCCCCTTTGACGTAGTAACGTGCAAACGTACAGTGCAACGTGTCTTATTTTGCTCATTCGGCTCTGTGGCTGGAATGCTGTAATGACATTCAATGCTCTGAGGCGAGATTTTTATCGTCGGTTCTGTTGCTTCCGCCTGTGCCGCTACGACAAAAGGTAATAATACAGCACTGTATAAGGTCCTATAATTCATTGCTCGCTTAATGAGATGTTGCCGGAATATCTAATTTAATAGCTTCACTAAGGGTTAGGGTAAATCGGACGGGAAGTTCGATATCCTTTTTTTCTGCACAAGTTGCAATTTGTAAGGAAGGGGTTTCTATAACATCGACAAGAGAGAGAGTCGTCGATTTAGTTCCGTTCTCTATAGTTGTTTTATACTGTATCTTTTGAGTATAATCATTCAGCTCGGAATCTGTATCTACGGCCCATTGTCTTTCAATTCGAACAATTTCAATGTGCTCAGGATATTTCAGCGTAACCTCTGCACGCTTGATTCGGTCGCCTTCTCGGTTGCCTTTAGCGCCGTTTGATTCAGCCGGGATTACTTGGCATGTGGCGTCGCGCAGCACGACAGATGATGCTGTTATGAGCGGTATTTGCGTGGGCGCGTGTGTTTGAACATCTTTTGCAACAGAAAGTCTTAAAGAGCCGGAAAACTCTACTTTTGTTCCTGTTGGGCGATTTTTGAAGGTAAACTCAGCGTAAGCTTTCCCTTGTTTTTCATCGATAATAACAAGGCGTGCTGTTGATGGCTGTTGTTTTTTTCCGGTGGCATCGGTAAGAGAAAGGGTGTGCTCTAAAGTTTCTGTCTCAGATAGACTAATGCCATTAGAGGGGCTTATCAGCAGCTTGACCCCGAATCCGGGTTTTTCTGATTCATCATGAGTCTTATATTCACTTCTGCATGAAGATAATTCTACAGCTACCTCATTTTGAGCAAATCCAATGAGGCTTCCTATTACTGTCAACAAAGGAAGATAGAATAATCGCATTGACTTTATTTTGTTTAGATAACTTATATGATAAAAACTAAACTATTGCAAGGAAAAAATCCCGAATCGAAAGGGAGAATACAGAATGTTAGCTTGATTTAGAGCGGTTTGGTGATTATAATATGCCGCGTTAAATTATGAGCATTACTACATACGCCAATCAACATGTTTTAGATCTGGTTGCCTATCAGCCCGGTAAACCTATTGAAGAAACGGCTCGAGAGTTAGGAATGAATCCAGAGGATATTGTTAAGTTAGCCTCAAATGAAAATTCACTTGGTCCGTCACCTCGCGCTATTAATGCCATGTGTGCAGCAGCTGCCGGTGCTCATATCTATCCGGATGGAGCTTCCTTTACCTTGCGCAGTAAATTGGCGGATATGTTCGGCGTTGCATTCGAACAAACCGTAGTAGGAAGCGGAAGTAGCGAAATAATTGAACTTCTGTGCCATGCCTGTTTGAACGAGAAGGCGGAACTCATAGCTGCTAAGCATAGTTTTTCGATGTACCCTATCATGTGCAAGTTGTTCGGAGCAAAATACGTTGAGGTTGACAACAAAGCCGATTGGAGCCATGATTTAATGGGTATGCTGAAGGCTATCACACCTGATACCCGCTTGATTTTTATAACGAACCCGACTAATCCGGTGGGCACGATGGTTTATCAGGAGGAGATAGATGCCTTCATGGAAAAGGTGCCGGGCCACGTCATTATTGCATTTGATGAGGCATATATCGATTTTGCTGATGAAAAGCCTGATACTCTCAAGTATGTAAAGCAGGGGAAGAATGTGATCTTGCTTCGAACTTTTTCTAAAGCATACGGCTTGGCCGGTTTGCGTGCTGGGTATGGTATTACCACTCCGGAGATTGCAGATTTATTAAACAAGGCAAGAACGCCTTTCAATATGAATCTGATGGCCCAAGCTGCTACAGTGGCAGCGTTGGAAGACAAGGAGCACATTGCCGCCTCTGTTAAGATGGTCAATGAGGGTAAGAAGCAGTTTTACGCTGCATTTGATTCATGGGGAATTCCTTACATCCCCTCGCATGGTAATTTCATTTTGGTTAAGACAGGCAAGGGGCGTGAGGTGTTTAACGCATGCTTGTCCAAGGGAGTAATCCTGCGCCACATGGACGGCTACGGCTTGCCTGAATACATCAGAATAACCGTTGGCAACCAAAGTGAGAACACTCGTTGTCTCGAGGTATTAAAAGAGGTTTGCGGCAAGTAAATGCCGTTTTTCGCTTTTGTCCGGTAACATCCCGCCGTTTCGCTTCGTCAGGGGAGTGTAAACGGCGGGATTTCCGCTTAGGGGATACCTAGTCCTCGATTAGTAGGGGGCTTTCGCTCCCTCTCACACCACCGTGCGTGCTTTTTATGGTATAACGTGGCCTTCCAGCGCGTATGTGCTTGCGCTGCGCAAGGCATCATGGGCGCTCAGATTCGGGCGGAATCCATAGCTCGACTCGCTCATCTGCGGGGCGAGTATGGGGGTGAGAACCTGAACAAAGGCTTGCTAGACGATGAGGTCGATAACCGACGGTATTCCCAGCTTCCGCTCCCTTCCATTGGGCTTAGAGATGCTCTTTCCCCCTCACCTCCTGTGGTTGGTAGCTGCCCTGTAACAGGTTTTGTCTCAGTTCTCCCGGATGGCTCTGAGCCATTCAGCCACGTCATCGATACTCATTCCATCGACTCCCGCAGCCCCTCCATTGCTCTTTACCTTCCGGTATGCCCTGCGGAGGTTGCAGGGGTCGGCTATAGCCTCCATCAGGCGTTCGTCACAGTTCTGGTCCTCCTTCCACTCATCAAACACTTGCTGCTCCATGTTCATGGGTATCCTGCTGAATTGTCCGGTTGGAATTCGGTCCTTCCCCGCAGGAGGGCGGGTACTATGACCTCTACTGACTCCCGTTGCTCCTCCTTACGCATTTTGCGCTCGTAGCTGTCTGTAGCGGCAGAGCAACGGGTCTCTCAGGATAAGGCACGCAGCTTTCACCCCAGTTACGTGTCATGCCTGACGTACTAAGAATTCCCCCGCTCATGAAAGAGCGGGGGAAAGTAGAAATGAAATTAGTGGTTAACTCTTGCAAACTGCTTGAGTCGGAGACCGTTGAGGTGGATGAAGCCGGAGGCATCGTCCTGGTTGTAATCCTCATCGGTGTAGTCGCCTTCCATGGTGGCAATCTCGTAGCTGTAGAGGGAATTGGGGCTGCGACGGCCGGCGTACATGACGTTACCCTTGTAGAGCTTAAGACGCACCTCGCCATTTACAGTCTCCTGCGTCTTGGAAACGAGGGCTTGGATAGCCTCGCGCTCGGGAGCAAACCAGAAACCGTTGTAAACCATGGAGGCATAGTCGGGAATCAGGGAGTCGCGAACCTTCTGAGCTTCGCGGTCCATCGTGATTGTCTCAATATCGCGATGGGCTGCCAACAAAATGGTGCCACCGGGAGTCTCATAAATACCGCGACTCTTCATGCCTACGAAACGGTTTTCGATAATGTCTACACGACCAATACCATGCTTACCGCCCAAGTAGTTCAGCACGAGCATGACACCCAGCGGGTCAAGTAAGGTGTAACCATCTTTTTCGCCGGTGGCGGTAGCACCGACCTCCTGCATAATTTCGGCCAAACCTTCTGTTTGAAGACCGATAATATTACCTTTCTCAAACAAGCATTGCAGGTACTGAGGTGCATCCGGAGCGTCCTCAGGAGCCGTAGAAAGCAGGTACATACCGCGGTCTTCCTCCTTCGTTGCGTCGTACCAGGTGTCCTCCAAGATACCGGCTTCGTAGGAAATATGAAGCAGGTTACGATCCATAGAGTAGGGCTTTTTCATGCTCTGACGAATCGGAATGCCGTGAGATTCAGCGTACTGAATGAGCTCAGAACGGCCGGGGAACTGGTCGCGCCATTCCTTCATGCGCCACGGGGCAATCACCTGAAGTTGAGGAGCCAAGGCATTAATAGAAAGCTCGAAACGCACCTGGTCATTACCCTTACCTGTAGCACCGTGTGCAATAGCATCGGCGCCCTCTGCAATAGCTACGTCTACCATAGCCTTGGAAATGCAGGGACGAGCAATAGAGGTGCCAAGAAGATAGCGGCCTTCGTACACAGCATTGGCTTGGAACATCGGGAAGATGTAATTGGCCGCAAAGTCAGCCTTCAAATCACCGATGATGCACTTAGATGCACCTGTAGCAAGAGCCTTGGCCTCAAGACCTTCCAGCTCATCAGCCTGACCTACATCGGCGCAGTAGGCGATAATTTCTGCGTTATACTTCTCCTTGAGCCACACCAAAAGAACAGATGTGTCAAGGCCACCGGAGTATGCAAGAACAATCTTCATTTTAATTCACACGCACGGAGGTTGCACCGTGTTTCGCGCATGAGTATACGCGAAACACGGTATTGAGTAAAGTAAAATGTGTTACATACATCGATTTGGATGAATGCAGCACTTGCCTCATTTAGGTTAGTGTTCGTCAGCTTCCAATTTCGCGTATGCGCTTACTTCATCGGGGTCAGCTCCGTGAGAAGCCTTTGAAATCTTACTGCGGAAGAGTTTCATTACAAAGACAAAGGAACAGGGGATGAAGAATACGCCCACCAATGTTGCAACACTCATGCCAACAACCACAACTACACCGATAGCATTGCGAGCCAACGCACCGGCACCCTCAGCAGTCAACAAGGGAACGCAGCCAAGAATGAAAGCGAAGGAGGTCATGAGAATGGGGCGGAGTCGCATACGTGCAGATTCAACAGCCGCATCGATAAGAGACATACCACGCTCCATCTGCAAAACAGCGAATTCGACGATAAGAATAGCATTCTTAGCGGCAAGACCCACCAACATGACAAGGCCAATCTGAGCATAAATATCCAGAGTCATGTCAAAGAGGGCCAGACCGGCGAATGCACCGAGCACGGCAATCGGAACAGAAAGGAAAATGGCTACCGGCAATGTCCATTTCTCATACAGAGCAGCCATAATAAGGAAGGCGAATATGCCGGAAAGCATGAAAATTGCTCCCAACCCCAGACCGTTCTGCACCTTCTTTTCCTGGAAGCTCATATCGATGTATTCCATGGCAAACTTAGTCGTGTCCATGGTGCTGCTGAAAATCTCTTCGATTGCAGCCATCGCCTGAGCAGAGGAGTACCCATCGGCTGGTTTCACGTTAATTCTACCAGCATTATAATTGCTATTGTGCGCTACGAACTCCGTGTCGGCAATATCAGAGATAGTTACCAGAGTATCTAACGGAACTTGTTCGCCTTGCATATTGGAAACATAGAAGTTGGAGATTTGGTCCGTATTCGTACGGTGGGCACCATCCGCCTGCATATAGACCTGCCACTGTTGACCAAATTGGGTGTAGTAGTTTACAAAGCGAGAACCATTAAAGCATTGCAACAAAGAGTTTGCTGTAGAGAAATCCACCCCTTGAGCCAAGCATTTCTCTTTATCAATAACAATACTCTTCTGAGGCACGGCAGGAAGCATCATGTCTGAAGCAGAGGCAATAGCAGGATGCTCATTTAGGGCAACTTCAAGCTTTTTCATCTGCTTGTTGAGCACCGCAACACCTTGGCCATCAATATCCTCAACTACAAAGCTAATATCGTTGCCGGTACCCACACCGGGAATAGCCGGGGGACTTACTACAAAGGTAGCACCATCCACGCCACAAGTAGCTAAACCGATATTGAGGTTCTTCTGAATCTCATTGGCAGTTGGCTTTTCACCATTTTCCAGAGCCGGCCGTTCTTGGAAATCCTTTAGCTTCACAAAGTAAGTGATAGCGTTAGTAGTCTGCACGCCCAGCATCATGTTCATGCCTACGACAGAAACAACATTTTCCACCGACGGGTTACTCAAAAGCACCTTTTCAACAGTCGGAGTTTGCTCCACCAAGCGCTGCATGGATACCGCCGGTTTCATAATCACACCGGCAATCAGGAATCCTTGGTCTTCTGCAGGCAAGAAACCATCGGGAACTCTCTTTGCGGTAGGAATGATAAGCACGGCAAGAGTGGCCAGCAGAGTAATGGAAAGCCAAAGGTTGCGACAAAGGAAGCCGCATGCACCGGCAAAGCCTTGTGCCATCTTGTCGTACACACTGTTGAATCCGTTATAGAAGGGTGTCAGGAGAGACTTGTGCTCCTTCTTCGGTTTCAGCATTAACGCTGACAAAGCAGGGGACAATGTTAATGCGTTAAATGCAGAGATAAGCATGGAAATAGCAATCGTTACAGCAAACTGCTGGAACAACGTTCCGGTAATGCCCGGAAGCAGCACAGAGGGCAAGAACACAGCCGCAAGCACTAGTGCAATGGCAACAACCGGGCCGCTCACTTCCTTCATAGCTGCAAAAGTAGCCTCACGGGGATTCATGCCATGCTCCATGTGAGATTCTACAGCTTCCACTACCACAATAGCATCGTCCACCACCAAGCCAATGGCCAGAACCATACCCAGAAGACAGATAGTATTCAGCGAGAAACCGAGGATGGGGAAGAAGCAAAATGTCGTTACCAAGGAAACAGGAACTGCAATCAGGGGAATGAGCGTTGCGCGCCACCCCTGAAGGAACAAGAACACAACAAATGCTACAAGCACCAAGGCCTCAAAGAGAGTGTGAATAATTTCCTCGATGGAATCGCTAACAGTTGTCGTCGTATCAAGAGCAATGAATCCGCGCATACCTTCGGGCATTACAGCTTCTTTTTCGGCAAAAAGCTCCTTCAATCTAGCCACCGTTTCAAGCGCATTTGCATCAGCTGCTTGGTAAATGGCTAATACGGTACCCGGACGACTATGGCCAATCTCATATTGACCGATACGACCGGCAAGAGAATACGATTGAGAACCGAGTTCAATCTTAGCGATATCTTTGAGGCGCACAGATTGAATGCCATCCTGGTATACAATGATATTATTGAACTCATCAATGCTTTCCAAACGCCCCTTATTGCGAATGGTGTATGTAAATTCCTGACCGTCAGGCATCGGCTCAGCACCTACAGCACCACCGGGGTTAATGGCATTTTGTGCATTTACAGCATTATATACCTGATTCACAGAAATGTTTTTCTGCGCCATTTTTTCCGAGTCAAGCCAAATACGCACTGCGTAGCGGCCACCGAACACCATACAGTCACCTACACCTTTAACGCGTTTGATGGGATCCACCAAGTTGATGTAAGAATACCCCGTAAGGTCAATCGGATTAAAGAAACCTTCCGGAGAATCGATAGCATACAACACCATGGGCAGGCCGGAGGACTGCTTAATTGTGACGCCCATTTGAGATACCATCGACGGCAACTGTGATGTTGCCTGGCTGTACTTCATGTATGTCAGCTGTTGATTCGTATTGGCATCCGTACCGGGTTCAAAGATGACGTTAATTGTACAACTACCATTATTGGAAGAAGTAGAGCTGATGTAATCCAAGCCCTGAATACCGGAAAGCTGCAACTCAATGGGCGTTGCCACGGCATCTGCTACTTCTTGCGCATTAGCGCCGGCGTAAGAGGCACTCAGCTGAATTGTAACCGGAGCGATGTCAGGGTATTGCGAAATCGGAAGACCAAGCATACAGATGATGCCCAGCATCGTTGTCACAATAGAAATAACGCCGGCAATAATCGGGTGTTTAATAAAAAACGGGGACATAATTGCTCAGAAATCAGAATTTATTAAAATGAGAGGTCGGGGCTTGGTCAGCCGTCACGGAGGGTTCTACTGTCTTAGGAGTCGTATAGATGAACGGTTGGGCAATGAGCTTGTTTACGCGGGCTCCGGCCTTCTCGTTCTCTTGGTATGCAGAAGCAGCCATTAAACTACCTTCTACCACTACTTGTACTTTGCTAATATCATCGTAGCCCATCTTTTGAAGCAGCTCCGGGTTAAATTCAATAATATGCATCGGCTGAACTATCTCCTTACCATCAGGTCCTACTACCGGAACCGTTACCAAGGGGCCTTTTTTTATCGGCAACATGAAGGGTGCATTGTCAAGACCAACCAATACAATCAAATCGTGGCCCTCAGCACTCATCGGTGCGCGTGCCGGAACTAAAAAAGCACCTTTGCGTTCATCAAGGCCGGCGCGAACCGTCACCGGCATGCCACTTCGTAAACCTTGAGTCACGTTTTCCACCTCAGCAACAATGCCGAACGTACCCGTAGAGCGCTTTACGACGTTATCGGGAGATACGATTTTACCCTTGGCCGGATAAACACTTCCGTCTTCAAGGATGACATCGAATTCCATAGCTCCGTTGGGATTATTTTTGCCCACTTTGTTTGTGATACGTAACGCATCACGTCCACTTACTTGGAAATCAATACGCATCGGATTAACGGAAGACAATGTAACCAACGCCTCCTTATCCGTGGCGTTCACTAAAGAGCCGACAGATGGATTACTAATACCGGCACGGCCGGTGAAGGGGGCTGTAATTGCAGTATAACCTAAGTTAATTTCAGCAGACATCACAGCGGCTTCCATTTGTTCAACGGTAGCTTCCGCCTGGCGTACAGCCGCCGTTTGGGTCTGTACGTTGCTCATAGCATCAGTTAGGTCTTTCTCTGCCACAGCCCCTGTTGTTGCCTTGTTGGCCGTGGCAAATCGCTCATAGTCATTCTGTGCTTTGGTCAACTGCACTTTCGCTGCATCTAAGCGAGCTTTAGCGGACTCCAAATTAGCTTGAGCTTGTGCAAGCTCAGCCTGATAGGGAGCAGGGTCGATAGTGTACAGCAAATCCCCCTTATTGACAATGGTTCCATTGCGGAAATGCTGTTTTTGAATAAACCCGCTAATGTGAGGCCGAATACTTGCCTCCTCCTTGCCGCGCAATGTTCCAAACCAATCCATTGCAATGGAAACATCTTGCTGAATCAGCGGCATTACCTTCACCAAAATAGGAGGCAGCTTAGGTTTAGCGGCAGGATTGGGGGCCTTTTGCTCCTTAGAAGCGCTAATGAGCTTCATTTCCACAGGCTCGAAACTGAAGAGCTCTGTTGTGATAGTATCAGGTTTCACTGATTCGGGAGCAGGGGCTTTATCTTTAATCCCAATGGCAACCAGCAGACTATCCAAGGTGCTTTCCTCTTGTGCCTTTAATGCGGCAGCTAATTCCTTCTTCTTCTCTGGAATACGAGAATTAGCAGAGGAAATATTCATGGCCACAACACCATTTTCAGAGTCGCTCACCACAGGAACTTCTGTTGAATCCCCGTAACCATATTTCTTAAATTGCTCCTCAAGCGAGGTATCCTTATAGTCAGAAATGGAAACAAGCTTTTGCGTAGACTTGTAGCCATTGGCCTCTTCTACATCCACCTCATACTCTTTGCCGACAGTTACAGGGACAGTGTGAGGAATATTGTCTTTATCTACAATGATAATGAAGGCATTACGCATGACTGTGCGAATAGCATTCTGCGGCACAAGAAGCGTTTCCTTTGTCTGCAGAGGAATACGCACATTAATCTTCATACCACCGCGTAATTTGCCATCAGGATTATCCACCTCACCTACAATATCGATAAGTCCCGTGCTATCAATTTGACTGTTCATCGACAACAAGCGGCCTTTATGCTCAAATACCGAGCCATCTTCCAAGAGAATATCAAATGCCGGAGAGGCATCTTTAAGCTCCGGGTCTCTGTGGGCGGACTGTACTTTTCCATAGCGCTCAAAAGATTTCAGAAGCGCATCGCTATTGATGGAGAAATCCACGCGAAGGGGGCCTTCTGAGATAATATTGCCCAGTTTGGTGCCTTGGCTCACCAAATCACCTGTAGACACGTTGGAGGTTCCCACAAAACCTGCATACGGAGCCTTAACGCTGGCGTATTTCAGATTAATGTCAGCGCGTTGCACAGCCGCTTCCTGTTGCTTAATGTCAGCAACGCATGCCTCAACCTTAGCAACGGCAGCTGCATAGTTGTGCTTGGTATCAGTAAGTGTCTTATCGGATACAGCACCGCTTTTCGCGCCTTGCTCGTATCGCTCGACATCCTGTTTAAGCTGGTCGCGAGAGGATTCGGCTTGTTGAAGCGCCGCTTTCGCTGCAGCCAGATTGGCCTGAGAACGAGCCAACTCTGCCTCAAAGGGCTTAGAATCTATTTGGTAAATAACTTCACCTTCTTCTACATATTGGCCCTCTTTATACTCAGTGATAAACCCGGAAACACGAGGATACAAATCCGTATCTTGTACACCTCGCAAATAGCCTATCCATTCTCCGGTATCAGTAACAGTCTTCTTCTGAATAGGGAAGACCTTGATCATCTTTTTTGTTGTCACTATCGTCTTTTCTGCCGATTCAGAGCATGAAGTCAACATCGCTCCGCTAAGGCAAAGACTTATAGCAATAGCTGTAATACTTTGTTTGGTCATATATTTGATAATTTAAAACTTCAAGAACAGGCACGCGCCAAAAGGAAAAGCACAATTAAAATTAAGATGATAAAGCCGGTCCCCATGCCTTCTTCTTCTTTTTTCTTAGGCGCAATCACGGTTGGGTGCTTTTTCTTTCCCGAAACAGGAGAAGGGGGGACAGGAGGAAGATACGTCTCCTTCGCTGCTTTGATGCGACTTTGCTGAGGCTCCGGAGCAGGGGTGCGAGAAACAGCAGCTTGTCGCGTTTGGGTAACGAGTGGCGGAGGGGTAGGGTAATTGTATGTTGGTTTGGGAACAGAAGTAGGGACCGCGGGCTTGGAAGATAAGGAATGCTGCTGAGCGGCAAACAAGGCAGCTCGTTCTTCTTGCTCAGCTACCATTCTGTTTAATTTCTCCACTAATTCGTGAGACATCTCTTCCAGCGCTCGGCGCTGAGGCTCCGTCGTGACTTTATTGGGATCGTAGTCCATGGCCATTAATCAAGTGCAAGCTCACCTTGAGAGGCATGAGGCAGTTGCACCATTTTTCCTCTCTTTTTGCCGTTTTGAACATTTTTTATAGCAGCAATGATTGCGGTTACTACTTTTTGCCTATCTCCGTGTGCATTCAGAACAAGTTGCAGGAAGTCAATCGGGTGTATATCAATCTCCCGCAAAAAAGCCCGGTCTTTTGCACAGTAAAACATTAAGCCTGCACCAAGTGTTCCGTGAAGCTTTGCTTCAGCTTTGCGCATGATGCGGGGAAGATAGGTAATACCTTGAAAATCGTCCGTTTCAGAGGGCAAATCTTCTTCTGTTACAGGTTGAGCGTTACCCGAAATTCCGCGCTGATTGTTAACAAAAAAAGAACGCCGAGCTGCAGCTATAAGCAAAATCGTATTGGGAGCAGGGTCCCCCAAGGTGGCATAATCTTTAACGTAATCGAAAACCTCACCCGGATTATGGCCAATTTCTGTAAAAAATTGGCATTCATCCGGAAGAAACAAACGCTCTGCTGTCATTCCCGGATGCTCATGAAAACGAGCAACCGCATTTCTGAACACTTGCATGAATTTGCTATCCCACTCCATGTGGGTAATTATACACCATAAAAATAACCTAAGGCAAGAACAAATCACGCCTTAACGGTGTTAGACTCAGCTTTGAAAGCTAATTCATTAAATGACATGAAGCAGACTTGCCATTTTCATTTGATTAGTGCAGACTCAACAGCGTGACGGACAGCAAACCCAAAATGTATACCGCTTGGTGGATGATTCCCTCGCTATGGTGTATAGATGTTGCTATTGCAGCACTATGTTGGGGAGTGCTCATAGCAGCGCTTTTCGGTATCACCATGCTCACGTTTGGCCCCTTATTGCTATTGTTCGGACTCGTTTGGTCTTACACTTTATTTTCGCGCGTTTTCCGTTCTCTGGAGGGGAGCATGATAATGCATGCAGATTACTATCGACAGCATGCTTTCCCCATGCTTTTACTGGCGCTCTGTTCATTAGCTGCTACACTTTGGCTGCTTTTCTTCGTAGTCGGCAATGTGTTAATCTCCTTTTTCATTATTCCTTTTATCGTGAGCATCATTGGTCGTGTGCCTTTCTTGCGCAAAATGCCCTATTTGCGAGAATTAGCACAAGCCGCCGCCTATGTTTTCGCCTGTGCGGTGCCGGCCTATTATTATGGCTTTGTCTACACGCCCATAGGTCTTCTGTATAATTCTCATTTATGGTGTTTAACCTGCTTATTTTTCCTCTTTAACATTGAACGAGAGAGCCCCGTCTCTCTCAGCGAGGGAGAACAAAAAGCTGCATGGGTTCCCGCAGGGCTACTTGTCTTATTTATCCCCTGTGCCTATCATGCATTCTTCGGCGACCGCGGAGGTTACGAACAGAACTTTTATACCGTCCTTTGCATAGGTGCCGTTGCTTTACATATGCTCAGTTCGTGGCGCGCAAAGTGCGAGCCTTCTTTAGGCTTTGCACTTTCTTGGTGCTTCATGACAATGCCGGCATTGTTAGGTATTTTATTTTTTGCACCGGAAACATGGTTTTAACAGGGAGTATAATATAATCTCGTTCCCTTTAATTGCACCGGTGCTCTTAAATTATCAGTAAAAAGCCGGCCTGTCCCCAAGCCTTGCATCATCCCGGGAGCTCTCAGGGCACACCACTCAGCCAGAGAGGTGAGGCCAATATTGCTCTCCAGTGCAGAATTAACCCACCATTTAATGCCTCGTTGCTCAGCGCACGCTGCCCAGTTTTCTGCGGTCAACAACCCACCATGCAATGAGGGCTTTATCACAATTGCCTGAGGCTGTATGGCATCCAGCAAAATACTTGCTTGTTCAGCGCGCTCAGAATGATTTAATAATTCTTCATCCAAAGCTATAGGCGTAGGGCTAATGCGGCACAGCTCTGCCATTTGCTCCCAATTCCCGCGGCGGAGCGGTTGCTCAATGAAGGAAACACCTAATTCGGCCAAATCATGCAGAATAGGTTTTACCTCATCATAGCCAAACGCGCCATTGGCATCCACTCTAATTTCTATAGTGGGATATTGGTTCCGCAAGGTCGTCAATAATCGGTGCTCTTTCTGCCACCCAAGCGCACCGATTTTCAACTTCAAACAAGTAAAGCCTCCGGCTACGCCAGCCTCTGCGGCTTGAAGCATCTTATCTTCATTACCCATCCATATTAAATGATGAATCGGTATTGAATCTTCACCGCGAGCAAAAGGCGTATTCCATCGGGCCAATGGCGCATTTCGGGCGGCAGTTAATGCACTCTCCAGCCCGAATTGAATAGGTGAGGGCGCTTCAAACGGGTGTAGAGATTGGCGCTGCTCAACTAATTCGCACCAAAAATCAAGCTCAGTTTCCTTAATTTCAGGCAGCAGCCCGGGCATAATGCAACATTCGCCAAGACCTGTTCCGTATTCATTTTCTGCTTCAATAATGTAGGTAATTCTCTCCTCCAGGACTCCGCGAGATGTTCTTGCCGGAGTCCTGAATTGAAGCTTGTGGCGTTTCCAACGCAATCGAACAGGAGGCATCAGATACGCTAAATCTGATGAATGGAAGTGTGCCATTAGGGCATCTTGGGATATTGCGAGAAATCCGGTTTGCGTTTTTCAAGGAAGGCTCGAGACCCTTCATGAGCCTCATCACACATGTAGAAAAGCATTGTAGCATCACCGGCCAATTCCTGAATACCGGCTTGGCCATCCAATTCAGCATTCAAACCGGCTTTAATCATGCGCAAAGCAATCGGTGAGTGCTGCATCATTTCTTCTGCCCATTGTACATACTCATCTTCCAGTTGAGCAAGGGGAACAACTTTGTTGACCAATCCCATCTCCAAAGCCTCGGCTGCGTTATATTTTCGGCACAAGAACCAAATCTCGCGGGTCTTCTTTTGCCCTATGCAGCGTGCCATGTAGGAAGAGCCGAAACCGGCATCAAAGCTGCCAACACGCGGGCCGGTTTGCCCGAAAATCGCATTTTCAGAGGCAATAGACAAATCACAGACGACATGCAAAACGTGGCCACCTCCGATGGCAAAACCATTAACTGCAGCAATAACCGGCTTAGGTAATGAGCGAATTTGCTTCTGAACATCAAGAACAGACAAACGAGGAATGCCCTGTTGATCCATATACCCACCGTAACCCTTCACATTCATGTCGCCTCCGGCGCAAAATGCAACATCGCCAGCGCCGGTGAGAACGACAACA
Source organism: uncultured Akkermansia sp. (assembly GCA_904501975.1). Classification (GTDB taxonomy): domain Bacteria; phylum Verrucomicrobiota; class Verrucomicrobiia; order Verrucomicrobiales; family Akkermansiaceae; genus Akkermansia. The sequence goes on along the minus strand of CAJGCZ010000001.1, from coordinate 51,512 downwards.
GCTACATCTTGCATCTCGCGGCACAAGCGCAAGGCATCACTCATTTCTGCTGTAGTCAGGGGCGTGAACGCATTTCTGTAGCGCTCTCTATTAATCGTTATTCGGGCAATACCGCCATACTGCTCGAAAAGAATTTCCTCGTACTGCTTAATCGTTTTCCACTCTCGTTCCATAATTAATGTTGTTTGTAAAAGTTCTTGAGAATCTTGGCGTCTTCCTCACTATCAGTAAAGGCTTCTAAAAGCATGGGGCCTGCATAGGCAGCACATAATTCAGCAATGGCAGCACGGTAATCAGAATCATAGCGTATTGCACGATAATTCCATCCGCACGATTTCGCCCATGCTTCGGCTGAGCTATTATGCGAGCCTCTGACCGCATCGATATCAGGGGCCCCAATGGCATGGAATATGCCGCCCGTCCCGTTATTCAGGAGCAGTATGCGCGTGTTTTCGGGCGCCTTATCCTGCCACAACGCATTCATATCGTAGAAGAAACTCAAATCTCCGCAAATGATAAATTGCATGCGGTCATCACCAACAGCGTATCCCAACGCCGTTGATAAAGAGCCTTCTATACCATTCACGCCGCGATTACACTCCACTGAAACACCATCATTAAGCGGGAATAGTTGTGCATATCGCACAGCAGAGCTGTTAGCCAAATGAAGCACTGATTCTTTCGGCATAGCCTCCATTAACGAACCAACCAAGGTCATGCCTGAATATCCGGCAGAGAACTGCGCCGGCTGATGGCACCAAGCTGCACGATATTCTTCATCACCCTCCTGAGAGAAGGCGGCTAACAGTTCAAGCAATTCTTCTGCCTCACCCTCAATCACGCGCGTTAACGAGCAAAACGTATCACAAACTTCTCCATCAGGGCTAATATGCCAATGCTCTACCGGCGGATGTTCGCGGAAATACTGTTTGAGCCTTTTAGAAACCAAACATCCGCCCATCGTAATAAGTAGCTGAGGAGCCTCAATATAAGGGAACTCCACATTGGGGCCAATTAATGTATCCGGCTGCCTACAGTCAGCCATTTCACAGTTGCAAAGATGCTCGCCTACAACCGCAAAAGCATGGTCTTCTTTCAATTCGGCAGGAATATACGGACTCATAGCCATTTGACCAATCAAGAGCATACGGCGAGGCAACGCTGTAGCGATATCAATCAACTCTTGCTCCTGATCCGCATCCATGCGTGCTAACTCTGTTCTCCAAATAACCCTGGTATCATCAATGGGCTCATCGGTCGTCTCGAATAAAGGTTCATTAAGCGGAATATTAATGTGTACCGGGCCTCCGGCTCTGTGTCTAAGCTCAAGCAAAGCTTCGTTAATCAATCGATTAGTGTGCCAACCATACTCATCATATTCAGGTAAGGTTACAGACTTGCGGCACAGCGAGGAAAGAATGCCGGGTTGGGGAAGGGTTTGACCGTCTTGTTGATTAATCCAAGCCTCGGGGCGATCAGCAGATAGCACTAAAAGCGGAATATGGCGATAATAAGCCTCGGCAACAGCCGGATGCAGATTAAGCAACGCAGAACCGGACGTTACACACACGGCAACAGGCGCATTAGCCTGCGCTGCCCAACCAAGAGCTGCAAATCCGGCGCTGCGCTCATCAGTCACATTCCTGCACTCAAAGCCTTCCGCTTGAGCAAGAGTCAGAGAAATAGGAGCGTTACGACTGCCCGGACAAAGGATGCAGCGTGTAACCTCATGTGCTCTCATGAGGGATACGAGTTCTCGAACCGTAGCATTAGTGCTGGATTGTGCCATGGGCAGATTGTACCACACGCGCCATGCCGGAGCAAGACTTTACATGATGAAAAGCCCGGTTCTGTGTATAGAACCGGGCTCCCGAAATTGGTAATAGCGCTATTATGCGTCGCTACGACGAGGCTTGGCGGCAGGGGCCTTTCGGGCACCACCACGCTTCTTATTAAAACCTTTGCGCTTCTGCGGCTCAGGCTTAGACGGAGCAGGGGCAGCCTCGCCCTTAGGATACCAGATAGAGTTATCGCTGGTCACAACGATAAAGCCTTGCTCAAGCAACCAAATCATATCAGCCGCAAACGGAGCATACGCTTCAGAAGCAGCATTTTTGCTTGCGTCATCTGTACCGGCTGGTACACCGGAGAGAGCGGCAAACATAGCTTCCACCTTCTCACCGGAGTGCTCTTTACTCCAGTTAACGATTTCCATCATGCGGTCAGCCAAAACCGTCTCCGTCGGGATGGCACGCACACGGCTGGGGCCAGTGTAGTGATTGCCTTGCCACTTGTAAATGGGCATGTGATGGCGAGCCAAGCCGTGGCAGAGATTCGGAATGAGCATCTGCGGGGAACGACGTGTGCGATCGGACAGCATGGCCTGATGAGCAGCAATGCCGGGAGAAAGCACCTTGCGGGGTGTTGCACCGTTGATGAACACTTTGTCTGTCACTTCGTACACCTGAGCATAGTGATTGGCAACAAAGTCCGTTTCTACAGCCTTAGCATCATCAAGCACAACATCCTCAGCACCTTCACGGGTGGGCTTCCACACATTCTTCTTACCGGCAGAAGCAAGCCATGCTTGTACAGCCTCCTCATCCTTATTGAGCGTGATGGTGTGCTTGAAAGCATCCAAGCTCATATTGGAATATTTGGTGCGGTAAAGGCTCATAAGGGCAGTTTGGTAACCATGCCAGTTCACCGGGCCGATAACCTCTCCGCCACGGGAGCAGACGGCAATAGCCGTAAAGTTACCCTTCGGGGCTTCCACCTCAATCTCTTCTGTCTTGTACAGCTCAGAGAACCAAGGAGCAGTCCACAGGTAAGCCAAGGCCTCAGCTTCTGTAAGCCAGCAAGCGCCATCTGCCTTTGTGGAGTGAATGAGCATGCTGCCGTTTTCAAGCTTCATGAAGACCAAATCATAACGATCCTTGCCGGCCATAACAATACGAGCCAGGTCGAGCAGGGAAAGGGCGCGCTTCTGCTTCTGAATTTCCTTACTGAAAATCTCCAAGATAGCGTTAGTAGGACGCAGCTCTATACGGAAGCCCTCAGCCGGGGCGGGTAATTCACGACGGGGACGCTCTTCGCGAGCATTACGGCGCCCGCGGTCTTTGCGCGCATCATCCCTGCGGAATGAACGTCGGTTATCGCCAGAGCCTTCAGCACGCGGTGTTCTGAACTCGCGTTCAGAGGAACGACGGCCGGCGCCACGGCGCTCCGTCTTTTCAATAGCGTGCATTTTCGGCAAATTAGATGCAGTATCAGCTCCCGGCTTAGCCCATGCGGGGCCAAACTGGAAACCGGTCAGCTCGGTAAGGTCAAAGGGCGTATCGCCACCCTGGGTGCTGTCTTCCATAAGTAATCCTAGTAAAGAGATTTTTTGTAACTGTCTTTAGACTATCGCGAAAGCCGCGAGAATGCAATCTTTTTTTGCATTTCGCGGCAAAAAATCAAACTTTTTTCGTTAAACTGAGCAAGGACACGGGTTGCTCATGCCATCTTCAGTGAATTCGACGGCAAGCAAGCAAATATCATCGTCCTGTTTGGTCGACTCCGTAAACTGGTACAAACCGGCTAGAGTAATATCAATCATTTCCCGAACATTCTGCGGTGTGTGCTGCTCAAGACGCTGCATAATGCGCTGAATTCCGATTTCTTCACCTTCCGTATTGCGAGCTTCGGTCAGTCCGTCGGTATAAAGCATCAGCTTCATGCCGGGTTCGAGGATGATTTCGCTCTCACGGTACTTAGCTCCGTCTTTCAATCCAAGTGCAGGAGAACGCGGAATCGGGGGCAAAATGGCTCTTCCGTCGTTTGATAGAATAATAGGGGCAGGGTGCCCGGCTCCGGATAGCGTCAATCGGCGTGTATCGAGGTCTAAATAAATATAAAAAGCTGAGGCAAACATCATAATGTCAGCCTGCTGCAAAATGCGAATGAGCATCAAATTAAGAGAAGAGAGCAGCAAACCGGGTGTGTTGGCAAGGGATGAAACCTGTTCCATCAAACCACGCAACACCGAGGCAATTAAAGCAGCGCGCACCCCATGCCCCATCACATCGCATATCAACATGCCAATACCGGAATCGCCAACAGGGAAGGCTGCAAAACAATCTCCGGCAACACCGGCACAGGGAAGGTAAGCATGGTGGAAGTTGGCGCTACGCTGTTTACCGGTGGCAACATCCGTCCAATGTCTGGATTTAATGCGTGAAGGTTGGAGAGCGTGTTGAATCTCGCGCGCAAGGCTTATCTGCTCCTCCAATTCCTGATTACGTTCGCTCAATTCGGTTAAGCGCTCATCAAGCTCTTTAGCTGTTGCCTCATAGCGTCTATTGGTTTCGATGAGCTCTGTAATATCTGATGAAATACCTACGATACCCTTGATATTACCATGTGAATCATACCAAGGGAACTTGGATAATCGGCACCACGAGCTGGTACCGCCTTTCCATGTTTCATGGTAGATTTTATTTGTAATCGGAATCCCCGTACGCATAATCTCTTCCTCTTCCTTACGGGCAACATCTGTCGTGTCATCTTTGAAGAAGTGCGTATCCTTGCAACCAATGAGGTCGGAGGGCGTTGTCACGCGCATCTTACGCGCCGTGGCCTCGTTAGCCATCACAAATCGGGATTCGCGATTCTTGTAATAGATATTGTCCGGCAACATATTGATAAGGTTGCGGAACAAATCGCGATCTTCCATGGCGTGCATATCCGCCATCTTGCGTCGGGTTATATCGACCCATACACCAACCAACTGAGTTTGATTACTTTGCTTATCACGCTCAATCAGACCATTGACGCGAATCCAACGCCAGCCACGAGACCTCAAATTAAGCAGTCGGATTTCAACACGCAAGGGTGCTACAGTGGGGCGCACAAAGTACTTCTGTACTTCATTGATAAAAAATTGCCGGTCTTCTTCATGAATCGTCTCTTCCGGCTGAGTGAAAATATTCGGAGCCCATTCGTTATAGGGGAGCCCCATCATGCGCAGGCATTGCTCCGTATAAAAGATTTCTCCGCTATGAATATTCCAGCAATAAACACCTTCCTCCGCGGCACGCAATGCTTTACGCACCATTTTCCAATTAAAGACATTCGGAACGGTTTTGCCAGCGTCACTGCTGTTTTTTTCTCCACTCATTAAATAGCATTCTACCTTACTTCTTGCATAACACAAGATATTTCTTCACGAAAATCAAAAAAATATGTGGGCAGGGGTATGTTTAGTTTACCGGTATCAGATCTACGCGCGTCTTTTCGGAATAATCGATGGCACCATGTTTCGAGAGATATTCAATCAATGCAGAGGCGCCGTCTGTTTGCAACGAAACGCCCTTATCCCTTGGCATGGGCGAAACTGTAGAGCACAGGTAGGAGTTCAGCACCAACGTATATATCTTCTCCGGATTAATGCGTGTACCGTCTTCTGCATAGGCCTCAATGACGGTTATAGGCGTCCGCTTTTCCGGCCTCTTTACGGCCTTATAGCGCATCTTGCCGCACATGCCGATAATGCTCCATAGCCTCCTGACACGGCACAAACTTCATTCCTTTACAGTTGCTCGGATTCGTATCCGGTAAACCGTTCGCACAAACCTGAACCAGCCCTAATACCCCCCACTTTAATACCTTTGACATCAAAAATGAGATGCAAAAACTCATAAACCTCCCACATTCAACATATAATTTTTGTGTACCCAGTAATGTACCCATGATATATTTTGTCAGTTTAGATGATATTTTTCTGTGCCCAGGTATGCAGAAGTCCCCATTGGCATTACCTGTATTGTCATTTGTGGGGCTACTACACTTTTTACCGAGATACTGCTTGAATTGAATGAAATAACGTGTTATTTTTCTTCTTGGTTGATAGATTTTGATTTTTTGGTACTTTTTACAAACAACCAACCATTAAAAACATGATGAAACATACATTACTTCTTAAATTGATGGGTTTTTCGGAAAAGGAAATAATTTTTTTTCGCGCCGGGTATACGGGTGATACTGCTACTTTGGATAAGCTGAAAGACAGTCCTCACATTAGTAGCTATTGCATGGGTACCGCTGCCGCCGGGAATAAAGAGCCGGTTCTGCAATGCCTTGACAAAGGCGCTAACCCTAACAGGGGTCTTATGGGCGCTGCAATGGGTGGGCATATGGAAATCGTACAGTTAATGCTCGACAAAGGCACTACTGACTACGGCGAGGGGCTTTATGGCGCTGCAATGGGTGGGCATATGGAAATCGTACAGTTGATGCTCTCCAAAGGCGCTAACCTGGATAAGGGGCTTAGGGGCGCTGCAAGAGGTGGGCATATGGATATCGTTCGGTTGCTGCTCTCCAAAGGCGCTAACCCAGATAAGGGGCTTTGTGGCGCTGCTCAGGGTGGGCATATGGAAATCGTACAGTTGATGCTCTCCAAAGGCGCTACTGACTACAACGATGGGCTTTGGGGCGCTGCTCAGGGTGGGCATATGGACATCGTACAGTTGATGCTCTCCAAAGGCGCTAACCCGGATAAGGGGCTTAGGGGCGCTGCTCAGGGTGGACATATGGAAATCGTACAGTTGATGCTCTCCAAAGGCGCTACTGACTACAACGATGGGCTTATGGGCGCTGCTCAGGGTGGGCATATGGAAATCGTACAGTTGATGCTCTCCAAAGGCGCTACAGACTACGACTGGGTGCTTTGGGTCGCTGCTTATGGTGGCCATATGGATATTGTAAAGTTATTGCTCTCCAAAGGCGCTAACCCGGATAAGGGGCTTGATGTCACTGCCCTGGGTGGGCATATGGACATCGTACAGTTGATGCTCTCCAAAGGCGCTACTGCCTACAACGATGGGCTTTGGGGCGCTGCAATGGGTGGCCATATGGATATTGCAAAGTTATTGCTCGAGAAAGGTGCGGACCCGAATGCCGGACTTTGTAGTGCAGTCCAAGGTGGGAATATGGATATGGTTGAACTGTTGTTGGCTCATCCATGTGTTGATGTAAACATGAAAGATGAAGAAGGCTACACTCCCTTGGACTATGCGGAAGAAAACGGCCATACCGAATGCGCCGACCTCCTCCGCGCAGCAGGGGCTGAATTACATAAAGGTGCTACTGCCTACAACGAGGGGCTTTAAGACGCTGCTAAGGGTGGGCATATGGACATCGTACAGTTGATGCTCTCCAAAGGAGCTACTAACCTTGATAAAGCCCTTGATGCAGCCGAGTTCTGCGGCAATACCGAGTGCGCAAAGCTTATCCGCGCGGCAATGAAGAAGTAATGTTTGATGTTGAATACCCTATAAAAAACGCCTCGGTAGACATCAACCTACCGAGGCAATCCGTCTGAACCGACGCAACCTTACATAGTCTTAACCATACCGGACATATAACTGGCCAACTCCTGCTTACGCTCATCAGGAGCAGCAAAGTACATACGCTCCACCTCCTCAGAGCTATGCCCAACACCATCACGCACCACATCCGCAGAGAAATCAGGATTAGAGCGCAGCGTACTCACAACATAGTGCCGCAGAGAGTGAAAGCAGAGCTCATGGCGGTGATGAGCCTTACTGCCCCCCTTAGCAGGCGAATTGATGCGCTTACGCATGCCGCCCCTGTTCAACTCTGCACAAAATGCCGCGCTGACCATGCACAAATGCTTTAATTCAGCCCATTGAGGAAAGAGATACGGACTCCCCACAACACCATCTAAACGCTGCTGCATCTTAATCTCGCGAAGAAGCTGATGAAACTCCGTTGTGATTCCAGGTTGGCACAAAGGAAGGGGAATTGTGCTGCCTTCATGTTATCGCTCAATGCCTCAGCACCGGCATCAAACTCATGATTACCCAACGCAGAAGCGTCAAATTGCTATTGATTCATCAGTTGAATCATAGGCAGCCCCGGCTTGGCTCCATTATCTACGTACGGGTTGCCGGTTCTGTTATCTCCGGCAGACAACAGCAACAGCTGAGAATCGCGCGCTCGCTCTGCTTCCAAACATGTTGCCAGTTGCGGTATCTTGTCTATTTCCGCATGCATGTCGTTAATGCCCAGAATCGTAATCTCCGTGCCGAAGGCGAGGGAAACAAAGCAAAGTATGGAATAAAGAAGAACTCTCATGCCGTGGGGTATCTTAACAGTATCGTGCTTGCTTTGTCAATAAACAAAAGGAGTGAGCCCCGAAGAACTCACTCCCATGTGCAATTTATTGCAATAAATTACTTATCGCTAAGAGAACCGATGCCGGGAAGCACCTTACCCTCAAGCAGCTCAAGAGAAGCGCCACCACCGGTGGAGCAGAAGGAAAGCTTGTCAGCCACCTTGAACTTCTTAGCAGCTGTTACGGAGTCGCCGCCACCTACGATGGAGATGCAGTCGGACTCTGCGAGGCACTCGGCGATAGCCTTGGTGCCCTTGGCGAAGGAATCAAGCTCGAATACACCCAACGGGCCGTTCCAAAGAACAGTCTTAGCGCCACGAATAATGGAGCAGAACTCCTCGATTGCCTTGTCACCGATGTCGATGCCCATGCCGTCAGCGGGAATCTCGCCACCTTCAGCCCAGGGAGCTGTGCAGCAAGTCTCAGCACCTTCCTCAAACTTGTAGGAGTAGCGAGTATCAGCAGGAAGCACGAAACGTACACCCTTAGCCTTAGCGTCGGCAAGAATCTCAAGAGCAAGGTCAAGCTTATCGGCCTCAATCTTGGAGTTGCCTACATTCTTGCCCTGAGCGGCAAGGAAGGTGTTGGCCATAGCGCCACCAATGATGAAGGTCTGGCTCTTCTCCATCAACTTGGAGAGCACCTGAATCTTGTCGGAAACCTTAGCACCACCCATGATAACAACGAAGGGCTGGGCGGGAGTCTCAAGCTTGCCCTCAAGGTACTCAAGCTCGTGCTCGATAAGGAAACCCATAGCGCTCTGCTCAGCGTAGTGAGTTACACCCTCGGTGGAAGCGTGGGCGCGGTGAGCAGAACCGAAGGCATCGTTTACGTAAATCTTAGCGTTGCCAAGGAGGGCCTGAGCGAACTCGGGATCATTCTTCTTCTCCTTCTTGTCGAAGCGAACATTATCCAAGAGAAGCACATCGCCGTCCTGAAGAGCAGCGCGAGCAGCAGTAGCAGCCTCACCAATGGTCTCGGGAACGAATGCTACCGGCTTGCCCAGATGACCGGCAAGGCACTCGGCGGCAGCCTTCAAAGAGAACTCAGCCTGGTAGCCGGTACCCTCGGGGCGACCGAGGTGGGAGCAGAGAACAAGGCGAGCGCCATTCTCAAGCAGGTACTTAATGGTGGGCAGAGCGGCAACGATGCGGGCATCGTTGGTGATAGCACCGTCCTTCATGGGAACATTGAAGTCCACGCGCATGAGGACTTCCTTACCGGCAACATCGAGGTCGCGTACAGTCAGTTTAGCCATATTTGTAATAATGTTATTGATTGGAAAATGTTTCACGCCCGCAGATTAAACCTCAGGCGGGGCTATTTTAACGCTCATTTTATCATTTTTCAAGGCAAAATACATAATAGGACATTAAAAATGGCGCTTAGGTAGCTGATTGCGGATATAAGTTCACCCCATTAGTATGGCATGCTTGACAAAGTGCGCCAATCTGGCATAATGAGAACGTAAAGCAAGCGGAGTGAATATCATGAAAACACTTTCCATACTCAGCTGTCTCGGGCTCCTGTCCATGCCTACCTTTTCCGCTCCGGAGGAAGCATCGGACGAAGTATCGTTGACGCCTCTTTTAATGTATGTAGCCAATAGGGATGGTGCCGATATGGTGGCACCCCGCATTGCTGCACTGATTGCGAATGTACCTCATGAGAAAGTAATTATTGACAACTTCGACCGCCTCTTATTGGAAACAACCGGTTGCTTCGGTTCTGCTGAGCTTAGTAAAGTGCTAGCCCCCTTCATTGTTACTCAGTCGGCGGAGGAAATGCCGGAGATAGCGCAGCACCTGGCCTTGTTGCATGAAATGTGGGCCATGTTTGATGAACTCACTGTGGCCATAGAAAGCGTAGCAAGCCCCGAAACGGCAGCGATAGCAGCCGATAGGCTATCTTCTTTTAAGCCATTCATGATATCATGGTCGCGAGCTGTTTCTCAGGTACCCGAGCCGGAATCAGAAGAAGCTAAAGGCCGGTTGCGTATGAAGTATTTAGTAGAAACGCGCCCCCGCATTGGCAATCTACTCCAAGCATGGGCTAATTTAGCCCTGCGCGACCCGCAGTATTACCAAAGCGCACATCTCGTGGAGGGGTTGCAAGATGTGTGCGATGTGCTGGAAAATATGGATATGGCTGCCGACCCGGATGTTATGCCGGCATTGGCTGCGACAACTCAAAAACTCATCCCCTTGCTCCATCAGTGGATAGGCGTTATCAGCTTAGTGAGAGATAAAGATAGCGCCGATGTCGCCGCAACTCACATTGCCAGACTGCATGCCGACATGGCGTCTGTTATGGAAGAAGCGGTCCTTTCACGCGTGCATGAAAAAGATTTGTTCAATGTATCACCGCGTTTTGAGTTGTTAGCGCACATCTGCGACCGCATCATGCACTATCTGCTCGAGGAAGTGTCACCTCCGTGTTTTGGTTCCGAGAAATTAAAAGCTGCTTTACAGCACGAAGATTAAATGTAGCATATCCGCATGAAAAACACCCTGTTCCTTTCTTGCCTCTTCTCATTAACGCTGACAGCGACAGAAACAACGGCTAATGTTGATTCGCTTCTCCCGGAGCAGTGTTGGATAAGAGAATACATTCTTCCTTTACCCGATTTTCACGAATCCTGGACGCAGGAGGAAAAAGACATACTGAACAACTTCGCCCGTACTGTAGAACAACAGTTTCGTCCCCGATTTCGTTCCTCCGTTTCACCCTCCCAGGCAACTAAACTACCTGCATACACCCGATTCCGAGACAACCTTCACCAAGGTGTAAAAAACGGCTTTTTTGAGCCTAAATTCAGCAATGGTGACAGCTTTTGCCGATGGGCAGCTGAGAAGGGGGATTTTGAGGCACTCAAGCTCTTTGTGCAGAAAGGGGCCGATAGCAATGTGTCATTCTGTGAACATGCGTACCAGTATTCCCTCATCCATTCTCTACTGATTGGCAACTTGAATCAAGCCCCGACTCATTCCGCGGCAGAGCAGCTGGATATGATTCAGTGGTTGGTTGACCATGGATACAAACTTGAACACTATCCGACAGAACTCACATACGCCGTTATTGCTTTATGTTTGTACAGGTCGGAAGATATTGCTCCTATAGTCGAGTGGTATTTCTCTATCAACCCGGAGGTGCCGGAGGAACTGCGCAATGAACTCTATCACGCTGTACTATTAGCACAGGGGTGCCCTACGGTCTTAAAACAACTAGTAGAAGAGGGTAAGATTGCTCTGAATGAGCCCATGGCTGTGAATGACCTCTTACCCTTGCAGACCCTTTTTACTCAATCTGTACCCACCATTCACCTGCCAACGCTCGAATACTTGTTATCAGCCGGTGCCGATCCGAACCTTCATATCGGCTACGAAGAAGACTCGAACGAATCAGATGAATATAGCCCCGAAGGGTACGAAGAAGAGGATAAGCCTAATGAGGCACTCACAGGATTTTCCACACCTATTGAGCTTGCTTTTGATTTATACCTCATCTATGGCAGCCACGAAGCCATAGGGCGCCCCTTGCTGGCAGCCATTGATTTATTACTCTACTACGGAGCTGAATTAGAAATTGAGGAAGACACAGCAGGGGATGAAGAGGAGGATTCGCCCATCTATGCCGAGATACGCAAGCGTTTGCAAATGGACAAAGAGGAATTGATGCAGGATTACCTCAAATTAAAATCCTGATTTACTGTCAATCTTTGATAGCAAGAGGGCCTTCCACAATGGAAGGCCCTCACATTTATTGAGAATTAAAGCGACGCGAATTAATCTTCGTAAACCTCTTTAATACGCTCTATGAGAGCAAATGCATGGCTTACCATAGCACGTGTTTCGTTGAGGAGTGTGAGGTAAAGAATACCATTGCGCATGCTGCTTACGTCGGTATCACCATGCATCAGGTGGCGCGTAATGCAATCACCGAAATCATCGCCCAGCTGGTATTTGTCAGAAAGTTTTGCTTCGACACTGGCAAAATCTTTTGCCTCAAGCATATCTGTCAAATCCGGATAGAAGGTGCCAATCTTTTCTGTCAGGAAGAGCAAATCCTTACCCTGCGATTCATCTAAGCCGGCATGGAAGTTATCGATGTGATTGAAGGCGGCCTTCACCAAGGTGGAAAGACGCTCGGCCGTATTGGCAGAGATCTCAATAATACGGAAAATAAGCTGACCTCGATCAGCCAATTCCTTAGGAATACCGGCAAGTGCAGGCAACACTTCATTCTCGCGCACGACTTCAATATCGCGCTTAATAGAGCGAGCTTTCTTCTTCAGGCGGCTAAGAGCCTCGTAATCTTCCTCAAGAAGAGCCTTTACCATGGCCTTGTTAATGCCAATCATGCGGCTGAGACGGCGAGAGGCGCGGATGGCAAACTCGTGCATAGAAGACTCCTTGCTTACATCCACAATGTTGTAATTCTCCGTCTTATTCTTGTTGAAGAAGGTGGACTTGATAAGGAGGGAAGCGGCAATCACCATCATGACAATGATGCCCCACAAACCACCGTAACCCATGATGAGCGCAACCGTCATAGCAGCCAATGTAGCGGCAATAGCTGTAATCAACCAACCGCCGATAACGGTTAACACACCTGTAATACGGTACACGGCACTGTCGCGCCCCCAAGCTTTATCAGCAAGTGAGCTACCCATGGACACCATGAAAATAACATAGGTGGTAGAAAGCGGAAGGTTCAAATCGGTACCAACAGAAATGAGCAATGCGGCCAACGTCAGGTTCACAGAGGCGCGAATCATATCGTAGTTGGCGCCTGTCTCTTCCTCCGGGGTAAGCGGTGTAAAACGCTTGGAAATGAAATTGGCCACTTTCTTGGGGGTAATACGCTCCACAAAGCGAGCCGTCAGAATCGTGTAACGCACGAGCATACGGGCGGGCTTACTGGAGCCGAAACGCTCCTTACCGGTGTTGGAAGAGGAGAGCTTCAACTCTGTCTCCGTTACCTTGCGTGCCTTCTTAGAAAGGAAGAGAGCGGCAACCATGATAAGACCGGAACCAAGCAGATATGTTAAGCTGGCAGCCGCGCCGTCACCGGCAAGGATTTGCCCCATGTTCGTAGTTTCCGTTACACCGGGGGTAAACAAAGCATCCTTAGAGGCCATGAATACGCCAATGAAGTTCACCATGTCGTTACCGGCAAAAGCAAGAGCCAAGGAACCGGTACCGGCAAGCACGGCAATACGCAAGGTGTTGACTCGGCAAATATATTGAAGGAAGGCAGAAATCACCGTCCAGAACAGAGCCAGGCAACCCACAATAGCCCAAATGTTGTATTGGGAGGTAAGTGCATTGATATCCTCCTTAAATACACTGCCTTTCAGCCCCTTGAAGATAATGAAATAGCTGATTGCTGTGAAAGCCAATGCGCACCACAGCGGACCGATAAAGCGATAGGCTTTACCGAAACGGAAGCTGAAGATAAGGCGGGAAATCCACATGACAACGGTACCCACAACAAAGGCTATAGCTACCGAGGCAAAGATTGCCAAAATCATTTCAAGGCATTTTTGCTCGTTAATGTAATCGAGCAGGGGGCAGGTGAGGAAGGAGCCGCTGCTGAAGATAGCCATACCAATGGCGGCACCCAGCAAGGAGAACACCAATGCCACCGTGGTGGAGGTTGGCAAGCCTAATGAGTTAAATGTATCCAGCAAAATAATGTTAGCCACCATCACAGCCAAGTAGAGGAGCATGACCTGATGGAAGTTGAACATGGCAGGCTCAATGACACCGTTTCGAGCCACGGCCATCATGCCGCTCGAGAAGCAGGCACCAAGCAATACACCGACAGCAGCAACACATACCGCTTGGTTGTATGTACCGGAGCGAGAGCCTATCGAAGAGTTCAAGAAATTACAGGCGTCATTACTAACGCCAACAATCAGTCCGAAGACCGATAGTACAGCAATAAGACAGAAAATTATGTAATATATTTCCATGGTTTGAGAAGGTTCTACCATGATTGCGCGGAAATGACAAGAAAAAACGCGAATCTCTGCTCGTTTTTGTTGGGAACCATATCTACACGTTTTAATTTTCAGCAGAGAACACAGCATAGAAGCTTGACACCTCTGCTGCTATGGATATAATACCTTTTCAACCTTAACAGATTGACCGTTTTTATACATGAATAATCCCCAGGCCAAATCTACAAAAGTATCTGCCGGCAAGTTACTGGCCCGCTTTTTCCTTTTATTTGTATGCACCTCCATGTTAACATCTTGTGGCATGGTGGGTTCTCTATTCAATTACCTTATCAGCTTGCCGTTTAAGCTGATAAATGCTGTGTGCCCCTAATTTACACCGTCGTCTTGCCATGATGAAACAATGTTCAGCGGCCTTGTTGCTTACAGTAGCAAGCATCTTCTTTTCCTCTTGCCAGCGCCCGTACTACGGTTCCGGCAATGTGGGGGTAAAAGACCATTCCGATGCCGTTGTGCACATTAATCAGGTAGACCCCGAATACAGACGCTATTTCGCGGACCAGCACGATTCTAACTTTTCTCTGCAAGACCAACGAAAGGCGTTTTTTGAAGCCATGAAGACTTCAAACACGCCCGTGCAGCAGGATGCCCGACACGTAAGCGCCAACAGCAAGCCGAAGAAATCTTCTGCTAAAAAGACAACGTCTCGCAAGAAAGTCGTTAAGCGCAAGACGTCTTCCAAAACTAAAAAGACTACCAGCAAGAAGTCAACAAGTAAGAAGACATCAAGCAAGAAGTCTACAAAGAAATCTAAAACAGGCAAGAAACGCTGACACTTATGAGCGACAAAGAATTACCGCTTCTCCCCAATGATGATTCTTCGAGCAAAGGAGAGCTGCAGCTGCCGAAGGAGCGTTGTGTAGGCAACATGCGCTTTGCAGCCTTGGATTACCAAGACGAGAACACCGAGAAGAAAACGCAAGTAGGTGGTGGCACAGCATCGGCAACAAAGCCGATGCCGGATGTATCTTCTGATAAAGAGGAACGCCGTACCACAACGGATTTGCAAACGCCTAACACCTTATCATGGGTGCTGGGTATTATGTCTTTGCTCCTGTTCCTGGTTGCTTCCGGTTTGTTGTTGGCCAACTATTGGCATGAGTTGCCGATGATGGTGCGTGTGATTTCTCTGGTAGTTGTTCCCGCCCTGTTGTGGTTGTTCTATATCATTGGCTACCATAAGGGGTATCGCTCCACGGAGTTAGCTGCTCTGTTCAGTGTTATTTCATGGTTAGATGCTGTTATCATTTACCAATTGTGCATCCAGCAATTGCCTTGGTGGATAACTTCCAGCATTCTTACGCTCGGGTTATTGCTGATTCCGTTGATTAAGCCGTGGAAGAGCGCGGTGAGTGCACTCTTTATAGCCGGCTTTGTACAATTTGTGATGATGGGCTTGGCCATGCAGCAGGCTGTAACATACGGCGAGTGGGTTGTCATTGCCACATCCGCCTTGGCCACCCTGATGTTGTGGAGCCATATCGGTGTATGGTGCTCCTTGACACACAGACGCCAATATCGTCCGTACTCCATCTTATCTCCTGTTGCTCAATGCCTCTTCCTGATTGCGTTGGTGGGTATGTTGGTTTACCCGCAGCACATTCTTCCTGCCGGCTTGCTGCTGGAAGCCTCCACTTGGGTGGACTGGGTGACAGTGTTGTCCATTTGGGTAGTGGTTATGCTGCCGTGCCTGCCCATGCAGCGACATTTTGCAGAGATTTGCAATCATCCCAATATCAGTAACTCATTCCTATTGTACTGGGCAACCTCCATTATTACCGTACCTTTGGGCCTTCTGCTGGTAGCCAATGTGAACACGCTTGTAGTGCTTCCCCTTGTGTTGCTTAATATGATTAGTATTTCATATTACGGAACTGAGTATAGTGTTACACGATTCGTCATTCTGGGCTGTATCGGTATTTTCCTCTCCTTGGTGTCCATTCCCATTCATTTGCAGACTGGTTTGCTGGTAAGTGCCGGTATCTTCATGGGATTCTCCCTGGTGTTCTATATCACAATGGCATGCCTGAACGCACGCACGCGGGCTCGCATCTCCCGACGCCGAGAGGAGGCCGCCATCATGCGCGAAGTGGAACAGGCGCGTAAGAACATGAAGGAGTACCACGAGAAAGAGCGTTTCTCCATCGACCTCCCGAACAAAGACTAAGCTCTTACGACCAAGTCGTCATTTCCTTGAACTCAGCTAATCGCTGAGCAAGGTCGCTTCTCTTAAGAGAGAACAGAGAGACGGTGCCAAACTTTTCGCAGGTGGCTGCGGCAACAACGGTTGCCACGGCCATTCCGCTCTTCATATCCTCCCATGTAGGTTCGCCCTTGCCGATGCAATGTGTTAAATACCCGGCCAATGCACCCATGTAGGAATCACCAGCGCCTGTGGGGTCTGCCGGGCGAATAAGCGGCCATGCCGGGCAACGGAACAGGCGAACACTGCCGCCATCCGTTTTATGGAAAAGGGTGGAACCGGCGCTGCCATGTTTAACGATTGCATAGCGCGGACCGGCCTCAAGCAATCGGTAACCGGCTTCTATACTATCATCTGTACCGGCAAACTCACGCGCTTCTTCATCGTTCATAAGCGCCACGTCTACGCATTGAAGTAGTTTGTGCGTGTATTCGCGCTCACGAATAATCCACGACTTCATAAAGTCAGCCATCTTAAAGCGAGCAGCCTCGCATTGCTCCAGCATGCGGAATTGAAGTGGGGGCGTTACATTTGTAGCAACAGCAATGGCACATTGGCGTTGCTCCGGAGACAGCTGCATCTGCCAGTGCTCTTGTACACCCTCGACCGTGCGAACCGTCGTTCGGTTGTTCATGTCGGTCTCATATTGACCGGTCCAGGCAAATGTTTCGCCTTCCTCCTGAGCAACGTGACGCATGCTGACGCCGCGAGCCTCCATGGCAAGGTTGTACTCCTGCGGGAAATCGGAACCGACCACACCCACCAAATCCATGTCGTCGGTTAACAAACGAGCAGCCAGTGCAGCATAAATACCGCTACCTCCCAGCACGGAGTTAGCTCTACCCGCCGGGGTAATCAATGTATCAATGGCAATGGTGCCGTAGATGAGCGCAGTGTTATTCATGGTCTGCTCCTTTCAGCATGTTCAGCAAGGTTTCTTCATCAATAATGGGTATGCCCAAGGTTACAGCTTTATCTCGCTTAGAACCGCCGCCTTCGCCTGCCACTAGATAATTCGTTTTCTTGGTAACTGAGCCCGTTGCTTTACCTCCGGCATCAGCAATCATACGCTCGTATTCGGGGCGAGGTCTGCTAAGAGAGCCGGTGAGAACAAATGTTAATCCGGCCAAGGGGCCATTATCGGCTTCTAAAGATTCCTGATAGCGGGGGGAAACAGGGTTAATACCTCGAGCCTGAAGCTTTTGCATAACCAATTGCCCGGTATCAGAAGCGAACCAATCCACCAGCTTGCGAGTAGATACAGCGCCCAGCGGATTGGTGAACTTCAATTTATATTTACCATCCGCTTCAATTTTGAGATAAGCCCGCTGCACATAAACGGAGGCAACAGTGTCTGTCCGCTCTTTAACCTCTGCTCTGGCTGTATCAAGTACAGCTGCATCGGCGCCTTTATTTGCTCTGGCTTTCGGATTCAGACCGTTATAGCGTTCGGTCAGCGTTTCAAGCTCTAGTAATGCACGCAGAAAATCTGATTGACAAAGAGATGTCAAGTCGCGGTGATAAATGCTCACTAAGCGAGAGGTAGCCACGCCGATTGTCGGTATACCAAAAGCCGTAAGCCAACGTTCTAGCGGCAACTCACGTGCTTTATCAAGTGCTTCCAATGCTTTTGCTGCATTCTTTTCACCAAAACGGCGAGGTTCTTCATCTGTACCGAGATTGAGAGCCCCCAATTGCTCTACGGTAAGAGAGAACAAATCTAAGGGGGTAGTGATATAGCCATGGCGAACCAGAGCCTCAGCCACAGTGCCGCCGAGGCTCTCAACATCAAGAGCTTCGCGTTTGCAGAAGTAGGTGGTGCGCATAGCTGCTTGAGCCGCGCATGTGAAGTTAGTGCAACGCCAAGCGACTTGGCCCTCTTCCTGTGAGATGGGCTCACCGCAGCAGGGGCATACACCGTTAACAGCCTCATACAGACTGTAGGGCATTGCCTCTGCGGGGCGCTTATCTTTATTGACATGCACAATGGCCGGAATAATCTCGCCGGACTTTTCCACCAATACCGTATCGCCTATGCGAATGTCCTTGCGCGCGATTTCATCTTGGTTATGAAGCGTTGCGCGTGATACTGTGGTACCGGAGAGATGCACAGGCTCCAGCTCAGCGACCGGAGTCAGCACACCGGTACGGCCTACTTGAATCGTAATAGCGCGCAATATGGTTTCCTTTTGCTCCGGAAGATATTTGAAAGCAGCAGCCCAGCGCGGAGCTCGCGCAGTGGAGCCAAGCTGCTCTCGCTGAGCTAAATCAGCAAGTTTTATGACGGCTCCATCGGTGCCGTATCCCAAGTCATAGCGCAAATTATCAATATCTTTTACAGCTTTACGAACAGCATCTACACCTTCTGCGTAGACAATGGGCGCATTACAGGGGAGGCCCATATCGCTCAGCAGTTGAATAAAATCAGATGCTTGGTGCAGGGGGGTGCCATCGTATTCGCCCAAGCCATGAGCCAAGAAGGCAAGGGGACGGGCGGCTACCTCCTGAATATCCAGCAATTTAATCGTGCCGGCAGTGGCATTGCGCGGATTTGCCAAGGCCGGTAAGCCTTCTGCATCGCGTTGCTCATTTAAGCGATTAAACTCGGCAAAGGGCATGTAAACCTCGCCACGCACTTCCAGCAGAGACGGGGCACCTGCCGGCAAAGTGCGCGGAATACTCTTAATCGTGAGTATATTGGCTGTAATATCGTCACCTGTCTGTCCGTCACCGCGAGTGGCGGCATATTCGAGTTTTCCGTTGCGATACATGAGCGTGACGGCGCAGCCGTCAATTTTCGGCTCAATAATTACCTTCGGGGCATCCTCTCCGAGGTTGCGGCTGAGACGTTGATAAAAATCTATCAACTCTGCATCCGTTTCACCTTCGCCGGGCTTATGCTCAAAAATATCATCGATACTCTGCATGGGGCGAGGGTGGGTAATTTTGCGAAAGCCCTCCGTTAAGTCGTTGCCTACCTTCTGTGTGGGGGAATCGGGGGTAATAAAGTCGGGGTGCTCCGCCTCCAGTTGCTCTAATTCGCGATACAGGGCGTCGTATTCTGCATCTGAAATTTCCGGCTCAGCCTGAGCATAATACAGCTGATTGTTATGTTTGATGATACGGCACAGTTCATCATAGCGCTCGCGAGCGGTGGGTTGTTGCTGCATGGCAGCAAAATCAAAGAGATCCATAAGCCAAGAGTGTGGTTTTGCCCCCGGATACAGGGTGTTCAAATTGTGTAAGTTTGTTGTTGGTGAGGCGTTGCAGCAAAGCAATGGCATCGTCCCACCCTCGTGATAAATGCTCAGGGTAATGAGCATCGGCATTAATCAATATCGGAATGCGGCGCCGGAGCAGCTCAGTAAGTATCGCCTCAGACGGGTATTGCTCGAGGCATTTCTTATGCCAGCCGGCTGTATTAATTTCAACAGCCATACCGGAGCCTTCCAGGGCATCAAGCGTCGGTCGGTAATAGGTAGCCAAATCGCCCTGAGGAGAACGTCCCCATATCTTAACCAAATCGATATGCCCCACAACATCGAAGAGCCCGCTTTCTACCAGGCCTTGCATGCTTGCCCAGTATTGTTTCCAATCTTCTTCTACGCTACCGGTAATAGATGAATCTGCGTAGATAGAATTATCTACTGCTTTCTCGTTAGGTAAATAGTGAACAGAGCCTATGAGGTAATCCCATTCGTGTTCTTGTCTCAAACGCTGAATCCAAGGCTCTATCCCCAGCAACCAATCGCATTCCAATGCGGATAAAACACGCAGCGGAGTATGAGCTGCTGCCTTTTTTGCCCTCATTATCCACTCCTTATACAAAGGCAACTCGGCATAGAGCATGCGCCAGTCGTCAAAAGGCTCCAGCTCCGGAGGCATAGGTGCGTGGTCTGCTATGCCGTAGCTATGCAAGCCTAATTGAATTGCTTGTGCCACAAAGGCCTCCGGCTCCCCTTCAGCATGTTTGCAAAGTGGGGTGTGCGTGTGGTAATCGGATCTCAACATGGCTTGCCGTTAGGGTATAAGGTTGAGGTATTCTTCCAGCAACAGAGGCAAATCCGGGTCGCCGTAAAAAAATGCTTCTTTCAGTCGCTCATATTCGCTGATAATTTCTGCCTTGAGTTGCGGTAATTTGTCTGCCGACACCGGGTACGGGCTATTTTGAGGCTCTACATTTTGGAGTACAGACAATTCCTCAGCCCGACTGCGATGCAGAATCAACGAATCGCGAACCGTCAACGCCGCTTCTTTTGCTGTACTGGCATCATTGGTTTTGCGCAACACATAAACAGCATTACTAAGCGCCTCCTGAATATCACGGTAAAGAGCATCGTAAGGGCTCAATTCCTGCTCCTGCTCAAGGGAGCCTTCGTCCTCCGGATTGTAACTGTTGAGTTGAGCCATGAGCGTGTCAGAACCATAGGCATTCTTTTCCTTCAGCTGCTGCAATACAGGCATGTAGGATTGAGTGATATGGGTAAGCGACATCATGCGCGCGGTGATAATGACCGTTGTCTCAGCATCAAAGGGCAATTGCTCCAGTGCTGCAAGCAAGGCTTTCATTTCTTTCAGATCCTCAGCTAAGGGAGCAGCTGCTTTATCTGCAGAGTCTTTATCCGTTACAGAATGCAGAATAGCATCGATGGAGCGAGCATTGTCCATCAATTGGCGGCAGAGCGTTTCTGCTTCATCTGTTGCAGCTTGAGATACCTCTACCATATCCCGAGCCTCGAGAGACAAGGGAAGAAGTAACAGGGATATGGTAAGGAGAGAGAATCTCATGCGTGTGTGAGAAAAAAGACTGTATTACGACGTCTCTGTGCGTGACTGAAAACGCTCGCGGACGTCCGTTAAGAATCCTTCGGCAACGAGCAACTGAGCATCGCGGCGTGAGATGCCACGGGAGCAGAGGTAGAACAATTGCTCTTCGTCCATGGGTGCGCTGGCGCTGCCATGTGAGCATTTGACCTTATCTGCCAAAATCTCCAAGCCGGGAAGGGAATGGATGGTGGCATTCTCACTCAGCAACATATTGCGGTTGGACTGGTAAGCATCTGTATGGTGTGCACCCTCTGCCACGTAGATATTACCGGCAAAAATGGCCGTTGCGTGGTCGTCTACTACGTTTTTATACAGCAAATCACTGCCGGCTCCGCCTACATGGTGAATCTGGCGCGTATGCTGGTCCAAGAAAGCATTGCCGGACAACTTATTGGCGGAGTAGAGTTTTATCTCTGTACCTTCCTCGGCGGAGTATATCTCTGCAACCGTTTCTTCGCGCACCCACGAGTGGCCGGTGTAGCCGGTGAGGTGACGCACTTTACCCCCCAGATTCTGAATATTGGTGATATTAAAAGCACGCGTCTGTTCAGCGCCGGCTTCCTGCAACTCTACGGCAATGTCTGCACCTTGTGCTACATGAATGTTTCTTGTGCAGAAAATGGTAGCACCATGATGGCAGATATGCTTTTCAATAATGGTAGCCTTGGCACCGGCGCCGGCCATGATAAAGGTGCAGGGCGTATACAAGCCTTCGGATACCTCGTAGGTGATGGTGATGGGGGTATCAATGACAGTATCCGGCTCCAGCATGATACAGCAACCACAGCCAAAACGCTTGATGTGCATACCCAAAAGAGCATCTGAGCCGATTGTGGGCATTAGCATGAGGGTTTCTTTCAAATCTGCATCCTCAGCACTAATGCGCTCTGCACTTACATTTTGCGGAGCAGATATGGAAACGGAGCCGTTGTTTGTAGTATTTGCAGCAAATTGCTCGGCTAATGCCCCGGCATACTTCTTAGGCTGCCCGAATCGCCAGTCTTCATTATATCGATTCGGTAAAACGGCTGAGTCAAAACGCTGCTGCATCTCCTGAAGAGCCTGTTTGAGCTTAGCTTCTGCCTCTGCTAAGGCAAATGCTTCTTCTATGCTGAGATTTTGCGGAAAGTTCATAAATGAAGCTGGGTGAATGTTAGCCGATAGAATCTTCCATTTCCAAATCAATGAGACGGCGAAGCTCAACAGAGTATTCCATCGGGAACTCCTTCACCAAATCATTAATGAAACCGTTTACTGCCAAGCTCATAGCTTGGGCTCTGGTTAAGCCGCGCTGCTGCATGTAGAAGAGCATTTCCTCATCCACCTGAGAGACGGATGCCTCATGCTGAACAGCAGAAGCGTTACCATGCACGCTGATAGCCGGGTAGGTATCTGTGCGGCTGTTGGCGTTAATCAACAGGGCGTCACACTCGGTATTATTTTTGCAGCCCGGCATGCCTTTAAGCACGTTTACCTCACCGCGATAGCTGGCTCGCCCCTTACCGATAGAGATAGACTTGGCCACAATGTTGGAGGTTGTTTCCGGCGCAGCATGAATCATGCGGGCACCGGTATCTTGCAGCTGTCCATCGTGTGCCAGAGAAATACTGACCACCTCGCCACGTGCGCGGCGTCCCTTAAGCACAACAGCAGGGTATTTCATGGTGAGCCCGGAACCGATGTTGCAGTCAATCCAGCGGATTTCCGCATCTTCCATGGCCAAACCACGCTGAATAACGAGATTGTACACATTGGTGGCCCAGTTTTGAACCGTCACATACTGGATTTTGGCACCTTTTAAGGCAACAAGCTCTACAACGCCGGAGTGCAGGGTGGCCGTATCATATTTGGGTGCCGTGCAGCCCTCCATATACATCAGCTCTGCGCCCTCATCGGCAATAATCAAGGTGCGCTCAAACTGTCCCATACTCTCGGAGTTAATGCGGAAATAAGCCTGCAACGGCTGCGTGAGCTTAACCCCTTTGGGCACGTAGATGAACGAGCCGCCGGAGAATGCCGCATGGTTGAGCGCGGAGAACTTATTATCGTTGACCGGAATAACCTTGCCGAACCAGGGACGGAAGATATGCTCATACTCGCGCAAACCCTCCGTAGAGTTCACAAAGATGACACCTTGCTTGCTCAGCTCCTCACGCATGCTGTTGTATGCAGTTTCAGAGTCGTACTGGGCATCCACGCCGGCAAGGAAGGCACGCTCCTGCTCAGGCACGCCCAAGCGCTCGAAGGTACGCTTCACATCGTCAGGCACATCCTCCCAACTCTTATAGGGCGCAGTACCGTGCGCGAGGTAGTAGCGAATTTTATCAAAATCCAAGTCTTTGATTCCCTCCGGCGCCCAGTGGGTAGGCATCGGCATTTCATGGAAGCGTTTGAGTGCATCCTTGCGAAATTGGCGCACCCAATCAGGCTCGCCCTTCGCATCACAGATGTAATCAATGGTTGCTTCTGTGAGACCAAAACCGGCATCAAAGCGATGATTTTCAGGGAAGGAAAATTCACCGCGTGTGTCTATCTGGAAGGTTGATTCATCCATCACTCTTCGGATTTGAGGAAGTCAAAACCACTTTGTTCAATCTGCTCCACGAGCTCGTACCCGGCCGTGCGCACGATGCGGCCTTTATAGAGCACGTGCACAACATCCGGTTTTATGTAATCGAGCAGTCTTTTGTAGTGGGTGATAATCATGAAGCTACGGAAGGGGGCACGCATGGCATTAACGCCATCGGAAACGATGCGCAGCGCATCCACATCCAAACCGCTATCCGTCTCATCGAGAATAGCGTAGGTAGGCTCAAGCATCATCATTTGCAGCACATCGTTGCGCTTTTTCTCGCCACCGGAAAAGCCCTCGTTTACGGCACGCGCCGTGAACTTGGTATCCATGCCCAAACCGCTCATGGTAGAGCGAAGCTTCTTATAGAAAGAAACAGCATCCAGCTCTTCTCCCTTAGGCAAACGAGCTTGCAGTGCAGCACGAAGGAAATTAGCATTGGAGACACCGGGCACCTCAACAGGGTACTGGAATGCAAGGAAGAGACCGGCGCGGCTGCGCTCGTCAACACTCATGGCAAACAAATCCTGCCCGTCCAATTCCGCCGAGCCGGAGATTACTTCATAATCCGGGTGACCGCAAAGAACTTTGGAAAGCGTACTTTTGCCGGAACCGTTAGGCCCCATGATGGCGTGCACCTCGCCCTTGGGAATTTCTAAACTAATACCGTTGAGAATCTGCGCTCCCCCCTTAACTCGTGCATGCAAATCTCGAATAATCAGGCTCATAATGTGTGTTGAGAAAAATATTTATCAGGAATGGCGCCATGAAGATATGCCTCCATAGCATCAATTGTTACGCCCTCAGGCAAATCAAAAACATCGGCAGGTGTCAGGCCTTCTTTCAGCTGAACATCAATCACGCGCTGCGTTTTATCATCCATCAAGTGAATATGCGGAACAACATTCGGACAATAGCGACTGGGGCCGTTATCCGGGTGCAGGTGATTCACTAATTTGGCATCCACCAAGGCATCCAGACTGTTATAGATGGTAGCTAAAGAGATTCCGGGCATCATAGAACGTGCACGCTCATATATTTGTGCAGCGGTCGGATGGTCGTCTGATGCCAGCAAAATATCAATCACAATGCGCCGCTGGCGAGTCATGCGCAGTCTGGAACAGCGCAACATGAACGATTGCGGAACATTGCGTTTACAACTATGGGCTGAATCTGTAGTTTTTTGCATACCGGTTCGATAGGAGCTTGCCGGACTCCTGTAGCCACATTATAACGGTTCAAATTATAATTAGCAAGAATAATTCCTGTCTGAATGGGATATCTTCCTGTCAGCAGAGCACATTTTTCCCTTGCAGAGGGAGGGGTAACGTGCTAGAATCAGAATGCGCCCGGCGCACAAATGATTTCCAAGCCATGTCAGTTTGCTCATATAAGGAGATAGAGGGCGGCGTAACAGCCGCAAAAGGTTTTGTTGCCAATGCTCTTGCTTGTGGTATTAAGAAGCCCACAGCCACTCGTTTGGATCTTGCATTGGTCTATTCTACAGAGCCGACAACATCTGCCGGCACTTTCACCACGAACCGCGTCTGCGCTGCTTGCGTGCGCGTAAGTAAGAATCACCTGAAGAAGGGTAATGTGCGTGCCATTATTGCCAATAGCGGCAATGCCAATGCCTGTACCGGTGTAGATGGTGTGATGGTTGCCCGCAAGGAATGCAGCATTGTTGCCAAAGAATTAGGCCTTAAGCAGTCCGAAGTGGCTGTATGCTCTACCGGTGTTATCGGTTTGCCCATGCCCATGGTTCGTATTGAACCCCGCATTCCGGAGTTGTGCCGAAATCTCTCCGCAGAGAAGGGGCACGATGTTGCATCTGCTATCATTACCAGCGACACCAGAGAAAAGGAGGTTGCAGTAGAAGTTACTATTGGCGATAAAAAGGTGCGCATTGGTTCCTGCTGCAAGGGCGCAGGTATGATTTCCCCGTGCATGGCCACCATGATTTGCCTTGTATGCACAGATGCTGCTGTTAGCCGCGAAGATTTAGACAAGATTGTAAGCGAAGGTGTTTCTCAATCCTTCAACCGTATTACGATTGACGGCGATATGAGCACGAACGACACTTGCCTGGTTTTGGCAAACGGTGCTTCCGGCGTCACCTTGGCCCCCGGTGCAGAAGGATGGGATACATTCGTGCAGGCTCTTCATCATGTTCTGATGGAGCAGGCTCGCCGCATTGTACAGGACGGCGAACGTGTAACGAAGTTTGTAACGGTGCAAGTTGAAGGCGCTCCTTCCGCTGCTGAAGCCAAGCGCGTTGCTGAAGGTGTAGCCAAATCCGCCCTTGTAAAGAGCTCTTGGAATGGTGGCGATCCGAACTGGGGCCGCATCATTCACGCTGTAGGTTATAGCGGCACGCGCGTGCGCGAGGAGAAGATTGACATTGATATTGCCGGGCTTCCGGCCTGCCGCGGTGGCGTGCAAACCGATACCCCGAGTGATGATTTGCGCGAACGCGTGCAAGCTCGCGAGTTCACCGTGCGCATTAACCTCAACCTTGGTAAGGAAGAATACGTCGTATATACAACGGACCTTTCTCCGGAGTACGTTGACTTCAACCGCTCTGAGTACGCTTACTGGAACCAAGCGAAACAAGACGGGTTAACCAAGTAATTTCTATCGGAGACAAGATAATTCGTGTGAGATTTATCTTGTCTCCATCTGCTTTTTGTGCTATATATCCAAGCATAGTATGTCCAGAACCGCGATTATCAGCGATATCCATTCCAATTATCACGCACTTTATGCAGTGATGACCGATGCTTTTGACCAAGAGAATTGCACCGAGGTTGCGTGTTTGGGCGATATTGTCGGCTACAATGCTTTCCCCGGCACCTGCTTGGATTATATACGCCAGCTCAATTGCCCGGTAGTGAAAGGCAATCACGATGCGGAGGTTGTTTATCCTGTGTACGAGAAGATGAACGACCTTGCCCGAGAAGCCATGGAATGGACGGTTCGACAACTCACGGACGAGCAATTACAATGGCTTGCCCGTTTGCAGTACCAGCGCATGGTGCGTCCGCAGGGCACTCGCGCCGCCTCATTCACCATTGTGCATTCCACCTTAGATCAACCCAAGGCATGGAATTACATTATTAATTCCAACGATGCGGCGGGCAATTTTAACAAACAATTTTCTCAACTTTGTTTTCATGGCCATACCCACGTGCCTAAGATTTATGCGTGGGATGGAAGGCATGCAGAGGAGGACTACGATTTCAAGCATCGTTTGGTCATGAACGGATATGCCGAGCTGTGTCCGGCAGAGGGGCACAAGTACTTCGTTAACGTAGGTTCTGTAGGCCAGCCGCGCGATAATGACCCGCGTGCATGCTATGCTATTTTCGATTCTGATACCAACGTGGTCATTATGAAGCGCGTGCCGTATGATATTGCAGGTGCGCAGAATGCCATTATTGAAGCAGGATTACCGGCGTATCTTGCCGAACGCTTAGCTGTAGGTTGCTAATTTTTTATAAGGAGAGCAGGGGGTGAAAGATATATTAAAGAGAGCATTGCCGGTAATTATCTGGCTTGTATTAGGTACACTGTTGGCTTGGTATTTGGTACCGTCCGAACTGGAGCAAATGAAATGGGAAGTTCCCGGCATGCCGGAAAGCTACCCGATAGAGCAGAAATGCCGTCCTTTGTTCTTGCTGATTCTGTGCTACCTCCCATTCATAGGCACCCTCATTTATGCCTTTATGGGCACCATTGACCGCTACATGTCTCGTAACTTCATCAGTTACTTCCTGATGTGTACGCTCATTTTGCTGCTCATTTACATTCTGGCAGACTTTACGGATAACATGGAGCGTTTCCGCTCCCGATTTGATGAACCGGTAGTGCAAGCCTTGAAGTTCTACGGCTCGCAGATGCCGATGTTCCTTTATCAGATTCTGCCTTATACCTTGATGATGGGCACTATGTGGTGCTTAAGCAAATTATCCGGCACATGCGAGATTACCGGCATGATGCAATCGGGCCGCTCATTGCTGAGCCTGTGCAGACCCATTTTCATCTTTGGCTCATTGATTTCCATTGCCTACGGAATTTTCGGTTTCCATTGGGCTCCCAGTGGTATGCTGTATCGCCAGATTCAGTTGAAACAGTCTCGCAATGAGGACGGTTCTGCTGCAGCCATTGTATACCGTAGTGAATCAACGGCCAGACACTGGATTGTGAAACATCCGTCTACAGTAGATAACCCGGGCGAGCCGATGCGAGACGTTGTTATCAAACAGTTTGACCTCGAAAACCGAGGCAAACAGTTATTCCAGTACTTCGCTGAGCGTGCAGAATGGAACAAGCAAGACTCCACGTGGATGCTGTACGATGTTTATGTGCATGAAAACGCTGAGCCGAATGTGCGCCCGGCAGACGGTGTGCACCACGATGAATTGCTGTGCCAATTCGACGAAAAGCCATACCAAATCATTAGTCCCGGCCCGGGTGGTCGTATTGATGCCATGGGCACCGCCACGCTGTATGATTACATTAAATCCGGCGCAGGTTCTAAAGAAGACCGCTATAAGCGCCGTACAGAATGGCATGTGCGCATAGCACGCATCTTTACCTGTATGGTACTGGTGTTACTAGCTATTCCCAGTTCTGTAACATTCCAACGTCGCGGCACCATGAAGGGTATCGGTATCGCTATTATTTTGGCAGCGCTTATGTTGTTCCTGTATCGCGTATTCCCGGCATTGGGTGAGTCCGGTATTATCCAAGCCTGGATTAGTGCATGGATTCCCAATGTGCTGTACACTATTATCGCGATTTACATTTTCCGCAAGAATCTTGCGCACCGTTCTTTCCGCGAATGGCTTACAGCTCGTAAGAAAGGTGAATTATGATACAGCTACCGCCTCAGGGCATCATCTTCGACTTTGATGGTGTGTTAGTTGATACGGAATGGGCTATTTATCGCTCGTGGGTGCATTTGTATGCTCGTGAGGGTCAGGAAATCAGCATCAAAACGTATTCTCCTTGCTTAGGCGCCGGTTATTCTCATTGGGACCCAGCCGCGCATTTAGAAAAGCTCACCGGCAAAACATACGATTGGGAAAAAGAGACGCCCATGCGTCAAGCTATGCTGGAGGCTGAGTTGGAAACAATGGGACTCATGCCCGGAGCCGCGGAACTTATGCAGTGGTGTGCAGAACATGGTGTTCCCATGACGGTAGCGTCATCGTCCTCTCGCCGCTGGGTGGCCGGGTGGCTCAACAAGCTTGGCATCTATAATCAATTTGCCGGTGTGTTCACACGCACCGACGGATATCCCGTAAAACCGGATCCGGCATTGTTTTTGGCCGCGCGAGAATGCATGAATGTTCCGGCTGAACATTGCATCATCATTGAAGATTCGGAAAACGGTACCATTTCTGCGCAGCGTGCACAAATTCCGTGCGTGGCCATTCCCAACAGAATGACTCAGTATTCTGACTTTTCCAGAGCTCAGCTTGTTCTGAATTCCTTGCAGGAACTTCTGAACCGTTTTTCCGCTTAAGCAGGGGGGATAGATATTTTCAGGGGGAGTGCCCGTCATTTTGGCATAAGTTACTACTTCGCATAATATATGTAATGCAAAATAGATTTTGTATTTTAGTCTACTCGCCGTCAATCCGATACTTTCAGCTTGAAAAGCTATATAAAGATGGTAGAATCATCAGAGCGTATGAGCATGGTAGTAGCAGAACATTTACACAAAACGTTCGGACGTTTCACAGCGGTAAAGGACGCAAGTTTTACAATCGAAAAAGGAGAAATTGTTGGTTTTCTCGGGCCCAATGGTGCCGGCAAGACAACAACAATGAAAATGTTGACGGGATATCTTCCACCCACCGCAGGCACAGCCAGTATTGCGGGATGGGACATACTGGATAACCCGGTAGAATCGCGTCGCCATTTGGGCTACATGCCTGAAAACGTGCCCTTGTACGACGATATGCGCGTAACGGACTACCTGATTTACCGTGCACGACTTAAAGGCCTCCGAGGCAGCGACATCCGTCAACGTGTAGGCTATGTCCTTGATACTTGTGGTTTGGACCCGAAGCGCAAGAACCTTATTAGCACGCTCTCTAAAGGCTATCGCCAGCGTGTAGGATTGGCAGACGCCCTGCTCTCCAAGCCTGATTTGCTCATCTTAGACGAACCCACCAACGGATTGGACCCCAATCAGATACGACAGATTCGCGAGCTTATCCGTTCCTTATCCGAGAATCACACCGTTATTCTTTCCACCCACATTCTCAGCGAGGTGGAAATGATTTGTAACAAAGTGATTATCATCGACCAAGGAGAAATTAAAGCCGCAGACACACCGGAAAACCTGACACGCGGTCTGCGTGCAGCCGGGCGTGTATCCATCGAATTCAAGGGCGACTTAGACACAGTAGTTCAAGAGCTTGAAGCCTTTGCCCCTGTTAAGAAAGTTATCGTCGAAGAAACTCAACCCGGTGACTGGCACCGTTTGCTCATACGTGCTGAACCCGGAACCGACACACGAGAGAAAGCTGCCGCAATTATTGCAGCACATGGCTACGCCACCAGACACATTTACCGCCACATTCCTAGCTTGGAAGACGTGTTCGTGGAAATGACTCGCAGAGACTGATTATCAAACCTTTTTCAAAGACTATGGAAACGAAAGACAGCCCCAAGACCGGCTCTTCCAACAAGAAAAAATGCTGTAGCAAAGCAGACATTCTCAATTATTTGTCAACATTGTGGGTGATTTACACGAAGGAGCTTCGCGGCTTCCTCTGTGTTCCCTTCGGCTGGGTGATTCTCACCTGCACCATGGGCATTCAAGGCTTAATGCTGCAAGCCGTACTGGAGACCATGACGAAAGCTACCGGCAATGGTGTTATGTATTACATGACGGATAGCCTTTTCTTCCTGCTGTTGTTCATCTTTATCTTCCCGCTTATCACCATGCGAGCCTTCGCAGAGGAAGAAAGATTGGGCACCTTGGAAGGCTTGCTTACAGCGCCTGTCACAACAACTCAGATTCTGTTGGGTAAATACTTGGCCTCTTACACCTTCTACATCATTCTGTGGTTGCCCATGCTGTTATACCCTTGGATGAGCGAACTCGGCAACCTTTATACGCAGATTCGCTATGGCGAACAGGCAGAAACGACCATCACCTATATGATGTCTGACTGGTTTGGCGCTTATGCTATTTTAGGGTTAACCGGCGCCTTCTTCGTAGCGTTGGGCATCCTTTGCTCCTCTGTGACGCGCAGCCAAATCATCTCTGCAATTTTCTGCACCTGCCTCATGATTATGTACTACTTCATGGGTCGCGTGACAGAGCTGTGGGGCGAGTTCCCGGCCGCACCGATTTTCCATTACATTTCCTGCACCGAGCAGTTCCGTTCCTTCACCAGCGGTGTTATAGATACGCGCCCTGTTGTGCTCTATATCACCATGACCATCTGCATTCTTGCCCTGACTAAGAGACTGGTGGATTACCGCCGTTGGACCCGCTGATTTTAACCTTTTTCTTTCATTGATATGAGCAAAACAGAATATACCGGGCATCCTGATGCTCGCCGCTCTAAAGGTAATCCCCTTGCCTGGATTAACCTCGTTTTATTAGCTATTATCGTTATTTGCTGCAATTATATCGGTTGCCGCGAGTATGGTCGTGTAGACCTGTCAGAGTATGAGAGCTATTCCATTTCTGAGCGAACGGTAAACGTATTGGCCAGCGAGGCTATTCAGGAGAGAGAAACGCCCATTCGCATTATCTTTGCATTCCCCTCCTCTGTTCCCGGCTATCACCGCATGTATATGCTGCTGGAGGAGTACAAGCGCCACGCCAAAGGTAAGATTGAAGTAGAATGCTTTGATCCCCTGCGTCAACCCGGCCGTGCCCACGAAATCGAGGACATTTACAAAGTGAAGTTCAACCAAGAGCTCTGCATTATCGATGCCCGCGAAAACAAGGAAGCCCCGATTGACCACTACGATGCAGACCCGGAAAAAGCAAACCTTTACAGCCGCATTCCCGGTTCCTCCTTCCTGAAATATGAGGTACAACCCGACGGCAAGCGCAATGTTGTGGCGTTGATGATGGATGAAGTGCTTTGCACGGAAATCATCAAAGCTATTGAAGGGCGCCAACGTAAGATGTACGTTGTTGTTAATAAGGGCGGCATTCAGCTCGACCAAAACGGACGCTTGCAGTACGATACCATCTCCCTCATACGCACCATCACCGGCTCACTCAATATTAAGCTGGAACCCATCGTGCTGAATGAAGCCCAGGCAGAGGACTTGCCTGCCGATGCCGAAGGCTTGATTATCATTTCTCCCCAGTTCGATTTTGAGCCTTGCCAAATTGAAACCCTGCGCCGTTTCTGGGACAGAAATGATCGCAAATCCATCTTCATTGCATTAGACCCGGCTCTGCCGTATTTCGACACCAAGCAGGTTAAAAATACCGGTGCCAATGGTGAAGAAGAAATCAAAACCGTACGCGGGCCCAGACTGAGCAATCTGTACCAATTCCTGAGAGAAAACGGTATACAGCCCAATGGCGATGACCGCATTTTGCTTAAGGACAGCCAGCGCTTAGTCAACAATATCTCCGTATTCTTCCCCAAGAGTTTGGACTGCGCCAAGAATTTCTGGAACAATACAACCCAGCTCGAAGGCCGTTGCCGCTCCTTTACCTTAAAGCATACTGACGACAGCGAGGCTTCCGCCAAGCGCCTCAATCTATATCCCTTGGTCATGACATCCCAAGACTACTACGGTGAAACAACCCCGAGCCGTGGTGCTAAGTTTGATGGCGATGACATTGATGGGCCGCTCTGTGTAGCAGCCGCCACAACTCGCGGTAGCGCCGATGATCCCAACAGACTCAACACCCTGATGGTAACAGGCAATATCGATATGCTGGCAGAGGAAGGAGCCCGTAAGGAAGTGCGCGATTATCTGCGCTCCGTATGGGCATGGATGACTGAGCGCCCGGAGTACGCAGGCAAGAGCTCTAACTATGACCTCACAGTCAAGATTGACTTGAACCGTCACTCCCGCAGCGCCGTAGAGCACCTGACTCTCATCTTCATGCCGCTCATGTCCCTGCTTATTGCCGTATTCATCTGGAATACTCGCCGCCACTAATCCGAAGGATTTCAATATATATCATGAAGATATTTACCACCATTATATTGTCACTGGCTACGTTGGCTCTCATCACCGCCTCCGTATTCCTGACCATTGATGGCAATCTTGCGAAACTGACCGGGTGGTACCGAGTAACACCGGGCATGCCTTTGTTTACCAAAGAGCATGCAAATCAGTTGGATAAAGTCTGCTGGTTCCGCTTAACTGACTTGCACGATACCCTTGAATGCGAGAAAGATGCCCAAGGCCAATGGTGGATTAAGACTCCGTACAAGGATAAACTCGATCCGCGTGTAGCAGAAGTTATCCTCGCCTTCGCTAAAACAACAACCATCATCGATACCTTGACGGTTGATGAGTCAGCACAAGGTAACATGCGCGATTTCGGCCTTACATCCGACTTCTGCTCCGTTGTGTTAAAAATACCTTCCGGCAAAAGCTTAACAACGGCGGCTCGTTTCAAATTAGGTAAGGCAGCACCTTGGTTGGCTTCTGCCGGTGATGGCAAAACCATTTTGCCTACCACGTACCTGCAATCCGATTTTTATGGCGATGACGAACGCGTGCACGTGGTAAGCGGTAATATTACTCCCTTGTTCAAATCCGGGTTAACACACATGCGCGACCCCCAGCCTTTGCGTTACGACCCGAACGAGCTGGTGTACGTCGGCATTGAATCAGCCGGGGCGGATAAACTTGAACTCAGCCGCAAAGACGAGAAAAACCCTTGGATTCTCCAATCTAAGAATAACAAAACGCAGGCAGACCAAGAGAACACCGTTAAATTAATCGGCATGCTTTGCAGCCTGAAGGCAGTACGCGTACTTCCCACCGAAGACGTGCCGCAATTACCGACCTCTCCCCTGCACTCCATTACCGTACGAGATACTAAAGGTAAACAATCTGTATTAAATATTTTCGCTAAGGAAGACACCGCAGCACAATGCTACGCAACCGTAAATGACCGCGATGTTGTCTTCATTATGAAAGCAGCCCCCAGTTCACGCCGCAAGGGTGGCTTCTCCCGCATTGTAAACGCCGTTTACAGCATGCCCGTATTGCCGGCAGAAGAGATTGCCGAGTATCGAGGGCTAAATGAAGTATATGCAGAGGAATTACCCCTCACGCTCAATGAGCTACGCTCTCGCAAACTGTGTTCCTTGGATGAACGAGATGTAGAAAGCATCCTCATTAGCTCTGCTAACAGCCATTATCCGCTGCGTTTGCAACTGGTACCCGGCATTAAAGAAAGCAATGTTCAGGATGCTTGGACTGTTGAAGCACAGGGGCTTCCCATTGCTGAGGCCGAAACAGAAATCGTGCGCAACTTCGTGCGCGCTTTCCGCAACATTCCGGTGGAAGAAATCGTGGAAGATTTGCCCCCGGCCACCAATCGCGAGAGTCGCGCAGATCGCACCGTAACCATGCGCAAATACGGCTTAACAACGCCGGATTACCGCATCTTCATGAAGCCTCGCACCTGCGGTTATCGTACCTACCTTTTCGGCATCGACCTTCCTCTCGTAAAAGACCGTGAGCTGAAGATATTTGCTGTATCCTTAAAAGAAAACCCGGAAACCGGAGAAATTGAGCGCTATGCCATGGAGGATAACGGCAATTCCATCTTCCGCATCAGCCACAAGTTGACCCGCCACTTTGCGCTGCAGCAAAATGCGTGGAAATCCCGTAACTTGCTCAGCTTCCATATCTCCGAGCTTAAGCGCTTTACACTTGGCTTTATGCAAGCTCCGCTTGTTCTGGAGTACGAATCCATTGCAGAATCCTGGAGCGGCACCTTAGGCGGAGTGGATGTAACGGCTAACATTAATCCGCACCGTGCCTTAAATTGCGTGGACAGACTGCGCAAAATCAAGGTTAAGGAGTGGCTGGATTCTCATGATGCAGATGCTTTGGAAAAACTGGAAACACCCGTGTTCAGCATTAAAGTTGAGCTTGAGATTGTCGACCATTCAGATGCCGATGCTATTGTGGGAGATGCCGTCGAGTTCGGGCATGACCGTTTAGACGAAAGCGGCGACTATCGCAATGAAGGTGCTGCAGCAGCACTTGAGGATGACAATGAGCTGGGCGACCTGTTCCGCAATCAGGCATTCGATGTCAAACCGACAAAGGATATCACCTACACCATCGAAATTGCTCCCGTGAATAATTATGAAGATAAACCGCTGTTCTATGGTCGCATTAAGGAAAGCGGACAAATCTTCCTCATGAAATTTGAAGATGCTCAAAGCATCGGCTCTTCTCCCTTAGAAGATAATATTCGCGTACTCAACGAACAATAAACTCTAAATCGTACTCTTAATTATGTGGGTCTGGAAAAAAACGATTGCTAAAGCAAACGAGGATGAGTGGCAGCAGAAAGTGGGCAAATTGCCCGGAGCTGTCTTTTCAGAGGGTTTTCATGCTGAGCGCGTGAATATTGAGATTTACACGGAAAACGAAGAGGAAGCGGCCATCTTGCAAGCCTGCTATGGTGGAAAAACGGAATCTGTTGAAACGGTAGACTGGGTGGCAGCAACCGCCCCGGAGAACACCCCTCCTTTGATTATCCGCGATAAACTGGTTATTTCTGCCTCCGCAGATGCGGCTGTGCTGGATGAACTTAAGCAGAAATACCCTAACCGCATTATCCTCACATTCCCGGCAGAGCGAGCTTTCGGCACCGGCAACCATGCAACCACCTCCACTTGCCTGCGCATGCTGTGCGATGAAATCAAGCAACGCAAAGGCCCGTGGACACTGACGGATATCGGTTGCGGCACCGGCGTATTGGCGCTGGCCGGCTTGCGTCTTGGTGCGCAAAAAGCCATTAGTTTCGATTTCGACCCCATTGCTGTGGAAGTTGCAGAGCGTAACATTGAGCGTAATGGAGGTGCGGAGAATTTGGAGCTGTTCCAAGCCGATGTTTTCGAATGGAGCCCGGCGCCCGGCGAACAGGCAGATATCGTCTTGGCCAATCTCTTCTCAGCGGTGCTCATGAAAGCCTTCCCGCGTTTAATTGCTGCCATGAAACCGGAAAACAGCACTCTCATTATCTCCGGTATTCTTAATACCCAGGCTCAGGAAACGCTGGATACGGCGCAAGCAGCAGGCTTAAAAGTCATTAAGGTTGTTTCCCGAGGTAAATGGACGACCGCTAAACTGGTGTTAGCATGAATATTCTAACCATCGAAACATCTCAAAATAAAGCTTCTCTCTGCGTTTGCCGAGATGGAGAAATCGTTTATTCAACATCGTGGGAAACAGAAAGAAACCATGATGCCTTCTTGTTTCCCGCTCTGGAGCAAGCCTTATCTCTTCCCGACACCCCTACTGCGCCGGATTTGATTTTAGTAGGCGCAGGCCCCGGTAGCTACGGTGGAATTCGTGTAGCGTTGGCCGCCGCTGTGGGTATCTCCGTGGTTAAAGAGAGTCGCATTGCCGCCATCTGCTCTTGGTGTGGCCTGAGTGATAGCAATACCGCTATTATATCCGACGCCAAACGCGGGGGCTGGACAATCAGACGCCCCGACGGAACTATCGAAGTTTTGACCATCGAGCAATTAAAGCAGGAATTGGACAACGGACTGACCATTGCCACGGTGGAAGCTGAGGAGACTCTACAAAAACATCAATTAGCAGCTAAGCAGTATCAATTACTGCCCACGGCAGAAAGCATTACCCAAGCTTGGCTCAAACTCTCTCCGGAAGAACAGGAAACGATTCTCACCCAATCGGCTGAGCCTATATATGTGCGCCCGCCACACATTACCGCTGCCAAAAGAAAGCCCTGGGAGGTATAAGCATTTTTCTTCTTAACATTCATGGATACACCAATCATACATACATGCCAACGCTGCGGAGCCTGTTGCAGATGGGAGGGCGATGTTTGTGTTACCAACGAAGATATTACAGCGATTGCTGCATACTTAGAAATGACAGAAGAGGACTTTATTGAGCAGTACTGTCGTTTGCAGCGTAACAGGAAGGGGCTCTCCATCATTGATGCGGAGGAC
The DNA here is from genome assembly GCA_904501975.1 of uncultured Akkermansia sp. Classification (GTDB taxonomy): domain Bacteria; phylum Verrucomicrobiota; class Verrucomicrobiia; order Verrucomicrobiales; family Akkermansiaceae; genus Akkermansia. Next base: position 14,528 of record CAJGCZ010000001.1, on the reverse strand, counting down.
GGAGCCTGCATTATGCTAACGGAAAACGGATGCCGTATACAGGCTGTTAAGCCACAGCAGTGCCGCGATTTCCCCTACAAGTGGAACTTCCCCGGATGGGAAAACCGCTGCCCCGGAGCAGGTAAAACGAGCTACACGCCCGGAGAATGATGCAGTTTCTATCAGAATTAGGCACCAAAATTGCCCAAGGTACTAAGAGGTACATACGCCATTTACGTAGCAAATTAATCAATTTGTCTACAGAGGAGCCCACGCGCTTAGCCGCGCGTGATGAGTCTCGCCGCGCCCATGCAACAGTTGTTATCGACCTATTCGCAACAATTATGTCGCGAGTCGAAGGTATCGGCATGGATGACATGGATACCACCATGGACATGCTGCGCTATGACTTTCCGAATGTTGAGCACAGCTGGCTTGCTGAGCGATTCCAAGAAACATACAAAGCACGCCACTCCCTCACAGAAGCCTTGGCCTTGGCTGCGGCCAACAGAACCATTGCAGAGCGTGTGGCTCTGTCCTTGGAAATTCAGAACATGCTGTACCGCGTTGGCGGCGATTTAACAAACCCCAGCCTATTCAGCAAAGTTACAGACGGACTCAACCTGCCCGGCTACGCGGCCATTCTGGAAAAGCTCATAGAAACCCCCGGGCTTTTAGCCGCCTCGCCTATTGAATGTTTGCGTTTTTCGCCGGATGTTACCTATGCCAACATCACCCTTTCACCGGAAGACTCGGCAGTCCGATTCCGCGCTCTGAGCTGTGCTCACGTGTTGCTTATCGTCAATGATTCCCCCACGCCTCTCACATTCCATGGCCGCGTGTTGTACAAGGGCGATATGCAGATTCTATCTCCGGGGCAGTACATTGAATTAAAAGGAGGAAGCCTCAATTACAATATCATACGCACCTTCATTCAATCGTACTATTCCAAAACAGTCTTTATCTCGTACTTACATGCCGATGGGGATGATGTGAGCGTGTCCAAACATCGTCTCAAAAACTGCATTGCGAAGCTTCGTTTTGGTGTACATGTTGAAATTGAGCTACTCAATAAAGATGCCGAGTTCTATTTAGACGGCGAGCGACTTTATGATGGCAGCACAGTTTGCACAACCTACTACACCCCCTTCACCGTCAATGGACTTGGACCATACTGCTTGGCGGAATTGCATGAAACGGAAGCGGCCGGAAGAAGTTATCAATTAGCGCCGGAAAGTCGCAAAATTCTTGTCACGAACCTGCCGTATGTGAACAAGCACGGGGCGCTCATGCTATCTCCGGGCTTGGCTCCCGGCTTCATTCTGGAGGTAAGTTACTCTCGCGCCAATAACAGCGGTAAACTTAAACTGATTGAAGGCTATCGCCACTCCGTTTCCGTTAACGGCACCCCGCTTAAAGAAAACACTGTTACACTTAAGGACGGAGATTTAATCGGGCTCGGTTCCATTCAATACTTACGCTGTCGCTTTGAAGCAGGCGTGTTGGATGAAGAAACAGCTCTTATCAGCGAGCTGAAAGTTCAGGGTTTGTCCAAAGACTTTGTGCGCGCCGGGCGTGTCGTGGATAATATCGACTTTTCTCTCCGGCGTGGAGAAATGGCCTGTATCCTCGGCCCAAGCGGCTCCGGCAAAAGCACACTGCTCAGCATGCTCGCCGGCCATTTAGAGCCTTCCATTGGCTCTATATACTATAACAACGAACGCCTAACAACATCTTCTGCAAATCTCAGGCAGCATATTGCCTTCATTCCCAGAGAGGATATTTTGGATGAAGGTTTAACAGTAGGCGAGCATGTTTACCAAGCATCTGTTGCTCGCCGTCCGCGATTAACCGCACCGGATCGCCGTCGCCGAGTACAAGCCGTGCTCAACTTTGTAGGCCTATCCGCTCTTTCCAACAGGCGAGTCGGCCGCAAGGGAGAACGCTCCCTCTCCGATGGTGAACGTACGCGTCTCAATTTGGCTTTAGATCTCACCGGCACCTCCGAAGTATTCCTGATAGATGAACCCATCAGCGGACTAGCTTCGTCTGATGCAGAGCGCGTTATCGACACACTACACAACATGGCTGCAGGGCGCATTGTGATATGCTCCTTACATCGCCCCTCGCAAACGATTCTCAATCATTTCTCTAAGGTCATGGTGTTGAACTCACACGGCCAAATGGCATTCTGGGGAACACCGGGAGAAATGAAAGATTACTTCCGTAATTCGGCTATCGAGCTTGGCTTGCATGTATCGCGCGAAGCCAAAGCAGCCGGTGGCGCCGAATACGCCTTTGAAGTCATGGCCGCCCCCTTCCGCCGCTTGGGCAATCACCAATTACCCAGTGCAGACATGTGGCAGGAGCGCTTTGAGAAGCACCTCTACAGCCGTAAAAAACAAGTTGACATCACCCCCATCGAGGGAAGAAGCATCCCCCAAACGCAGTGCCGCTCCGTCATAGAACTATGGCGCTTATTCTCCCTCTGGTTTGTCAGAACCTGGCTCGGGCGCTTACGTAGCAGACTCAGTTTGTATGCCATGCTGTTGGAGGCTCCCGTACTGGCACTGCTTATTGCCGGCACCCTACGCTCCTCCGGAGGCGATGAATACATCTTCTACGATTCTCTGCACATTTGCGAGTATCTTTTCTTATCCTTGGTGCTTGCCATGTTCTTCGGGCTCACCGGCTCGGCATGTGAGATTATACGCGACCGCCAATTAATACGCCGCGAAAGCAATTACCGTTTATTCATTCCCGGGTATCTTTTAGCTAAAGTATTGGTGCTTACAGGCATTGCGGCCTTACAATGCGCGCTATACCTCATGGTGAGCAATGCTATTTTAGAGATACAGAGCATGTTCTGGCCATACTTCGGCATCATGGTGCTTACCGCCTTCATTGGTATTGCCCTGTCTCTGATGGTATCTGCCATTGTAAAAACGGAACGCGCTGCATTAAATATAGTTCCCCTGCTCTTAGTACCGCAAATTTTGTTAGCCGGAGCGCTCATTCGCTTTGAGGATATGAATGAGTTCTGCCCCGATATGCCCTCTTTTGTTCCGGAGTTTGTCACGGACACACTCAACAAATTACGCCACCGAGTGGCATACCAGGACAAAGTAACGCATGAAATCAAGACCAAACCTGTTCCCTTAATTGCCGAGTTCTGCCCCCTGCGTTATTCCTTTGAGATGATGTTCGTGACCCAAAACCACTACAACTTGTGGGAGGTTGAGTTCAAGCGCATCGAGAAGCAAATGCACCGTTTGAAGTCCGAGGTGGATACGCTCAAGCGCGTATACAACGAAATGCAGGAAGCCGGTGCAAATGCTACGGAGCTCAAGAAAGTACGCAAACGCTATACAGCCGCTAATAATAAGCTGAAACAAGTGCGCGATGCTATCCTTCTGATTAATGCTGAGGCTAAAACAACGGATGAGGCTCGCGACATCCTGCGACTCACCCGCAAAGCCGCATTAACGTACAATCAGGAATTAATTGATATTCTGATTGATAAACTGGAAAAGCGTCCCGAAGATTACGGCCATGCAGTTGAACGATTCTTTACCAATCATAAGTTAATTGAGCTGGGCGAGGGCGTTAACCTGGCACGCAAAGACGACCGCATTTCCGAGCACCGAGGATTCTTCCTTGCGCCGCGTCAGCCGGCGCCGTTTGGAGAAATGAATCAACAAACAGAATCAGGCTCTGTTTCCACCCACAAGCGCAATGTTTTCTATTTAGCCTTCATGGGCTTATGCCCCATCCTTGTCGCGTGGTTAAGATTGAAGCAAATCTGCCGACGCGATTAACAAGGAATATCTTGACGCAAGATAAAAGATGTGCTATTGTCATCCATATCTCCGCAGCACCTGATACATGAAAAATCAATTATATATTTATGATTGCCTGACCGGAAAACTCCGCGTTTCCGATGGTGATTTTATGGCAATCGGTTCAGGAAAACAGAACACCTTTCGCATTAAAACTAAGGCGGAGATATCCGGCGTTTTTGCCCAGCGCAATGGCGTGTGCCGCTTCTTTCTGCACAACAAGGTAGCACGCTACTCCATCAACGGTAATGATATGGCAGAAACAGCTCATATCAAACCCAACCGTATCTATCTCTTTGTTTTGAGCGGCGGATGCTTTATTGCTTGGTTCGGAGATGAAGAATCGCGCCCCAATTTCGGCGCGTTCGATTCTAATTGCTGGTATGTTTATCATCCGGAGAAGGATGAGTGGAGCGACGCCATTGAGCTCTCGCAACTCCTGAAAACGTGCCGCACCTACGATGATTGTGTTTTAGCCACCTTCCAGGGGCTGGAGCATAATGCCTACCGGTTGGGAGACCTGCGTGAAGTGGCAGATTTCATTAATACCGGCAATGAGCTCGCCCATACATCATACAAGGTAAAGAACAATGTGAAAGACGGTTTTTGCTGTCCTTCCTGTCGCGAGTGTTTTGTTCCCAGAGAAGCGCTGGCAATTGCTGTTCACCCTCAGTTGATGGGCGATTCTATCCTCGGCGAAAACGCTATGAAGCGTTTTATCCCGGCAAACAAGAACACGAAGGGTCAAGTCATGGATGACATGGGGGCAATATGCAGTGAGTTTGCATGCCCGGTTTGCCACCATAAGCTGCCCCCCTTCTTTGAGCAAACGCAACACCACCGCATTGCTATCATTGGTGTTCCCTCCTCTGGTAAAGCCTATTATTTAGCTTCCGTCGTTCACCAAATGGAGCGCGAGATGCCGCGAGATTTCAACATCCCCTTCCGCGATGCCGACCCGGAAAACAATGCAGCATTAAACAACATGCGCATTCGTGTCTTTTATTCCTCGACTGCAGAAGAATTCAGAGAGGGCCGCGACTACCTACACGGGCAATTAAGACGCTCCGTCTGGCGCAATAATGTATACGAGAAGATTTCTAATCCCTTTATCTTCACACTCAACAAGCAATCATCCGCGCACTCGCTCATCTTTTACGATGGCGCATGCGAATGCGGCAATCATCCCGCTACCTCCACCCCGTTTGATAATGATTCATTGCGCGGAGTAGATGCCTTGTTCTGCCTGTTTGATCCCTGCTTGGAACCGGCCTTCCGCGATATCATTACCGGTTTTAATTCCTTAGTCGCCGGCGCTCCGTCTAAAGCGGTGTGCCGCCAGTCTCTCATATTGTCGGATATCGACATTAAGCTGCGCCAAATGTACAACATGCCGCCGGGAGAGAAAATGGATATCCCCATCGCCGTAGTCGTCAGCAAGTGGGATATCTGGAAGGAGCTTCTGGGGCCGGAGCCGCTTCTGCCAACAGTGCGCAACGGAAGGCTTAAGTACGATAATATTCTTGCCAACTCGGCCAGAATCAGAGATTTGCTCTTCCATCTCGTGCCCGAAATCTGCACCAACGCTGAGGCTATTTCTAACAAAGTATGCTACTTTGCTGTTTCGTCGTATGGCGAAGCCCCGGAAGCATACTTGGACGAGTTAACAGGCGATATGTTTGCAGCACCCGAAGACGGTAAATTAACCCCCTTCCATGTAACGGATCCGGCACTTTGGTTATTGCAACAAGAGGAGTGCGGCCTCTTCCCGGATGTGTAATCGTTCCCCCCCATGTCATATCAATTAGTCAGTCTCTGCTCGGTAGAATCTGAGGGCAACACCTCTTACAAGGTGCTTGCTCAGAGTGCTGACATACCGGAGCCTCTGCTGCACAAACTTCGGGGTGGCCCCTGCTCGATGCTCCACCCCGCCCCAAATTATCATTACCACATCGTACAGCTCCAAGGTGGCGCTAATTATCATATTCTCACAGCATTAAGCCCGCTTAATGAGCAGCTGGGGCTTGAGCATTCCCTCGTACTCACCGCAGAAGAAGTATCGGCCATGCAAAAAAATGCATCGCGCCCCACTCCTGCCGGCTTGTGCTTGGCGCTCAACAATATCGATTTCTGGTATCGCAAGCCCATAGCTGCCCCCTATCCTCAGTATATTGAGGGCACCCCCAAACTGACGGCATCTTCCATTCCGGATGCTTCCACGCAGGACACTTGGAAGCGCATGACCGGGCACAAAAGTAATGTTAAATCATTAATTTCTGCCAGCTACGCTGCAAAGTGTGCCCTAAAAATGCCTCGGGAATCAAGCGCTCAAGACGCCCTCTTACTCATGCATGAAAGCATGTGGCTTACTAATTATCGCGGCTGGGGAAAATCATTTTCAACCACACCCGGCACCGCCGCGGACATTGTGGTAGTATACACGGAGACCGAGCTGGAAGCAGCACAATCCCGTGATACTTCTTGTACCATTTTGAAAATCAGTTCGGACATGGAGTATGCGGAATTTGAGCAAGCGGAGTCTGAGGTATGTGAACCCGGCGCCTATCCGCATGTTTCCTCTGCTACACCGCATTTTACAGCGACACAGTCAGAGGCATACGCAGAGCCTTACAAATATGTGGAGGCTCCCGATTATGAAACATTTGATATCGATTCACCTGAGCACCCGAATATTCGCAGCTCAAAATACATAGCCGCATTATTTGTCCTTCTGTTGCTGGTCTACATAAGCGTAAGCAGCTTTGTAGATTTTGCCTCAGACGATGTACCGGAGAGTGTGGCAGACACGGAAATCACCAGCTACTCATACCAACGATTTGCTGAAATCATCAAAAACAAAACAGCGGGAGATGACGATTTCCATAAGTTGGAGGCGTTATTGAAACGCCATCAAAATACCGAGCATGAACTACTTATAGAGTGTATTCATCGCTTGGATAAAGCAGACAGCATGACATCCGGCCATGCAGAAGAGCTGCAACTTCTGCTACGGCATTCGGATTCCCTTGGCGTATCTGATGCCATGCTGAGCACCTACTACATGAAGCGCGTTTTGCAGGAGTATCCCCTCGATGAGTGGATTCACACCAATACCACACACCACGCCCTGCAAACGTGGTCCAAATTATTTAAGGCCTATCCGCAATTACCGGGCGTTTTCATGAAAGAACCTGCCATCAGCGCACACATGCAGCCCATCATTAAAGCAGTCAAATTGCAACATCGTCATTAACCCCAGCTATGGATGTCGAAACAGAGCGCATGCTGAGAAGACTTGCCTTATCCGGTCGCATGGAAGAGGTGCGCGCCACTCTGTTGGATATTTTGGATGAAGATTCTAACGATGACGATGCCAAGGCGGAATTGCATCGCCTTATCAATGGTCAACCCTTGCGCTTAACTTTATCTGCAGAAGAGCGCCATAAGCAAGCAAAAGCAGAGGCGTGGCAAGCCTTGGAACGCGCTATGGAGAAGCTCCCCTTGCAGCATCTTAAATTATACAGTAGAGGGCAACTGGAAGACATTAAAGAGAAGTTTGATTCCTTTAAGAGCACCTATCGCGTTACAGACCAAGACCTTCCGGAAAACACCCGCGCATACCTACAGGAACTTTCCACACGTCTGAAACAATTCCGAGGAAAATACTCTCGCAAGGTCATTCTTGCCACTCTGGGTGTTGTGGCCGGTGCCGCCCTGTTAATCGGCATTGGCAGTGCCTTCAGGCAAGCTGCGCTCAACAAGCAAGTCACGTTACGCTCCGCTCTGCAGGAGAACCAATATGAACCAGTTCTGGCCGCTTTGAGAGATGCAGACAGTGGCATCACGCGGTTCTTTTGTCCATCGATTGCTTCGGACGTTACACAAGCCGAAAACTGGCTCAAAAACATTGAAACCCAATACCGAAAGCTAGATGCTCAAATTTCCCTTTTTGAGCAAGGTAAAAAGAAGATTGCCGACTTAAGCCCGGAAGAACAACTCGCCATTGAGACGGCCATTAATCACCAACTGCGAGGCCAAGAAATACTCCAAGAGCGCTGGAGAAAACAGTGTGCTAAAGAATACGATGAATTGCAGACACGTAAAAACAAAGTTTTGCAGGACATCGCCACCCCACTTGATTCCCCACCTGAGCTGACAGGAGACACGAAGGTGGACTTAGCCCGCATCACGGACTATGAAAGCTATGTACGTTCAAGGCTCAAGCACACGGCAGCATCGCAAGAGCTTTTCCAATTCAGTACTGACTATGCAAGCCCCATGGCTGCGCAATTAGCTCAAATCGTTCTGCTGAAGAATGAGGTAAAGCAAAACCGTTATATCTTCGACAAACTGGCAAAATGCCGCACCTACCCGGAATACCAAAAGCAGGTTCAGAAAATTGCCTCCCAATACTATCAACCAACGGAAAAATATGTACAAGCGTATTCATTGATGCCTACTATTAATGAAATGGCATGTGCTATGGCCGCCCCGGAGGGGGAATTTACAGAGGCTCAATTAAAAGCAGCGAATGATATTTTAGTAGAAGGCAAATGCAGTTTCCCGGCAGCTTTTCCGGCAACGGAAGAAATGGTTAACCTGACCAAAGACCTCTTTTCTGCTCCCTCATACCAATACCGCGTATACGCGCTTGAGCAGGAAAACGGCACAACCTGGTACTCAACTATCCAGCCCACAATCGATAAGACGAACTTTGTACACTATAAGCGCTCCTCAATAGACCCGGAATTCACCCCGGAGGAAAACTACATGGAGTTCCAGAACGATGGTACTAGAACCATGTATGCCATCGATGCCACGGGGCTCATGAGTTCTCTTAAACTCGATGCGTCCGACTTCTATGTTCATACGAACCTACCGAAGCTGTTAACCGCCACCTTAAACCTTAAGCCGGGAAATCACCCTGCCTTAGCCCAAGCTTATATCTATTACTGTTTATTGCAGCTGACGGATGCATGCCCGTACCCATTATTAAAAGGCGTGCGATTCTCACCCACCCTGAAAGAACACACGGACTCGTTCATGAATATCCTCAAAAGGCACAAGATACAACTTGTGCCCGGGTGTTGGCTCAGCACGGCTCCTCATATACAGAAAGCAGAAAAGGACTTTGCCGCCTGGTTTAACACCCATCGAGGTTGCGACTATGCAGCTGAAATGAGGAACCACTTTATAGCCGGCTTCTCTGTAAAGCCTCACTTCTGTGGTTATATCAACGAATACAGTCAACTGTCCGTATTCGTCAGCATGAAAGAATCGGAGCGTCTTTGGTATGTAAGCACTGATGGCATCAAATATACCACCAATAAAATATTCGACGATGCCATTCCTCTCTCTCCCGTATTCGTCGAAAAACGTGCCATGAAATGAAAATAGCCCTTTTATCAGATATACACGACCATATTGACAACATGCTAACGGCATTTCACTATGCGTTAGAGAAAGATTGCTCGCATCTGTTATTCATGGGCGATATGGAGAGTCTGAGCACGCTGAGCCTTATGTGTGAGGAGTGGCCCCACCGTGCTGATATCGTTTTTGGCAACAATGAGTATGATTTAACCTCTCACCTCATGCTTGCCTGCGGTTCACGCTGTACACATCATAAGCACATAGCAGAAGTAACCCTCGACGGCAGACGCATCATTTTCTCTCATTATGCACAAAAAGTTTATCCGGCCGTGCTATCCGGTGAATATGATGCGGCTTTTTTCGGGCACACGCATCGGGCAGAAGCCTATTATTCCGGGCACACCTTAGTGGCCAATCCGGGAGAAGTAGGCGGAGTTCGCCAAGCTCCCTCCTTTGCGGTATATGATACAGCCACCAACAGCGTGGAATTCGTTGCCTTATGAATTATCTTTGTTACAAGTTACCGGCCTGTGGCATCTGTGAAGATTCATTATCTGCTGAGGAAAAGGCATTTCCGGCAAGCAGACGCCAAGTGCGCGCACTATTACGCGAGGAACTGGCTCGGCGACTGAACATGGACGCGGCAGATATACAGTTCACTTACAACGAGCACGGCAAGCCGATGGTTGATGGCGTTTTCTTTAACATTAGCCATTCGGCTGATTTGGCCTGCTTTGCCTTTCATGATTCTCCCATCGGTATCGATATCCAACAGATTCGCCCCAACACAAACGCGGCCAAACTGGCACCTCGCCTCTTCTGTAACGAACAACAGGAGCTCCTACAACAAGAGAATTACCCAGCTCACAAGTTTTTTTGCTGCTGGTGTATTGCAGAGGCTTTAGTCAAATTGTACGGCGTCACAATTTGGCAAGCATTAGAATATCCGTTTGTGCTCAAGCAACACGGCGTACAAATGCTATTCGACAACGCCCCTACTGTAGAGTTATTTGAACCTATGGAAGGATATCTTGGTGCCGTTGCGTACAAACTTATGGCTTGAATCCTGCTGCGAAGAAGGTAGAATAGCCAAACGCATGTTCGACACACTCCTCCATCAACCGCTGTATGTACAGCTCAACTTTTGGATACTTATCTCCTCTGTATCCGTAGTTACTCTTTTGTGTTGTGTGCCGACAAAAGAAAAAGAGCATGCCGGCGCACTCTTTTTCCCGCAACTGCCGGATAAATTCCTGACACTCCTCTATTTATTGCTTACCGGAGGTCTGTACACCTACGGCTACTATAGTTCGCTATTCCCCACAGAGGCAGAATCTGAAGCAGCCTCCAGCCCGTGGTTAGATGTTCTCGCTCCGCTCATCCTGTTCTTCCCCTTATTGGTTCGCTATGCACAGCGCCAAGGGTTTGGTTTCCCCTTTGCGGCAAAACACTTTTATCATTTGTTCCTTACCCTAGCTGTCATTTTCCTCTTCAGCATTTCATTTGTCCTTTCCGGTGCAGCTCAATGGATTATGGAAACAACCGGTACACCGGAAATGCAAGAAGCGGTAAAATCACTTAAAGAAACGCCGGTGGAGCTGCGGATGTACGGTATTATCTCAGCTGTTGTTATCGCTCCCATCGTAGAAGAAATTTTCTTCCGAGGTTTCATTTTTAATACGCTCCGTGTTTCTACTGGCGCCTTTGCCGCCGCTCTCTTCTCCGGTCTGTTCTTCGGGGCCATTCACCTTTCTCTTCTGCAAACGTGCATATTATCTTTCTTCGGTATGATGCAGTGCTATTTATATATGCGCACATCATCCATCATTTACCCCATTCTCTTACACATGGCTTTTAATGCCATCGGGGTAGCACGCATTATTTACTCCTAACTTACACACATGGACACAGCTCTCTCTCAACTCGGAGAAAACGAGATTCTCTCTCGTTTGCTTCGTCAATTGAGGCCGTCAGCTCCTATGCTGGTCGGCCCCGGGGATGATTGTGCTGTTGTTACACGTAACGATGAATGGGATACCCTGCTCAAGACAGACGTAGTTGTGGAGGGCGTACACTTCCTTCGGGAAACTGAGCCTCGCAGAATCGGAAGAAAAGCGCTGGCCCGTGCTATCTCTGATATCGCCGCTATGGGGGGGATTCCCGAGCATGCACTCATTACCATTCTTGTCCACTCCAAGCGCTCTGTACACCTTCTGGAAGAGCTGTACACAGGCATTTCTGAAATGGCAGCCATGTTCGGTGTTTCTGTGGCCGGTGGCGAAACCTCATCCCTTCCGTATGACGGGATGGTTATCAACGTGGCCCTTACCGGTAGAGTGGAACGAGGTAAAGCCATCTTACGCTCCGGTGGTATGCCGGGTGATATTATTTGTGTCAGTGGTCCTCTGGGCGGGTCTTTCCCCTCAGAGCACCATTTAGACTTCATTCCGCGTGTGGAGCTGGCACGTGCCCTGATGAACCGTGGTACACTGCCTAGTGCGATGATGGATTTATCCGACGGATTGGCGGCTGATTTACCTCGACTTGCCACGGCTTGCCAATGCGGATTTGAATTAGAAGAAAAATCCATCCCTGTCAACCCCGGCTGTAATGTTCTTCAAGCCCTCAACGATGGTGAAGATTACGAGCTGCTGATGACATTCTCCCCTGAATCTCTTCATCTTCAGGAAACACTTTCCGAACTCTCTCTCATCCCCATCGGAAAGTTAACAAAAAATGTGAATAACACACTCACCGGAGGCTGGCAACACTTTGTTCATTAAAGTCTCTTTTTCAAGCATCTACCTCTCCCTACACCTAACAAAATAATTTAGGCATAACTTTCCTGCATATTAGTTGCGCATTAACAGTTAACATATTATAAAGCGGCCTGCTCTGTTCCACGATATCAAACCTCAATATTCCGCACCTCAAAATAATTATCAAGAAATATTAAGCTTTATTTTTGTTAATGACAAAAAATATTCTATCGTGTGGAACCCGCATGGAACAACAGATACGCCCCTACTCTCGTGTTAGTAAAACTAAAAAAATCTTTGCGCTTTTTTAGAGACGTGGCATATTACCCCCCGCAACACGACTCCGGCCAAACAGCCGGTAACATACAAGAACGAGATACAAGCAATGAACCAACAAGAAAAAGAAGGGAAGCTTTGGGCAGAGATCATGGAGGATCTCCGTGCCCAGGGAAATGTGGCATCGTATGGGTTCGAGACTTATATCTCACATCTGACTCTCAAAAGTGACACCGGAACCAAGCTCATCATTGAGCACCCGGCCGATATGCTCGTAGAATGGATTGAAAACTTCTACGCAGCCGATATTTTGATGTCAGCAACTCGAGTGCTGAAAGCCGCCCGCGAGCTTGAATTTGTTCAGGCTGAAGCAGCACCTGCAGTCTCTCTCTCTGCAACGCACTCGGAACAGGTAGCAACTGAACCCGTACAAACTAAAAAGACGAAAAAGCCCAAGAAGGCTAAAAAACAACCCGTTCACCAAAGCGGATTGAACACCGATTTTACATTCGACAGCTTCGTTGTAGGCGGCAATAGTGAATTTGCCTTCACAGCAGCACAAGCTGTGGTTAATGCTCCCAGCAGCATGTACAATCCCCTGTTCATTCACGGCGCATCCGGTTTAGGCAAAACGCACCTTCTGCATGCCATCGGAAACGCCATTCGCGAAAAGAATGACGAACTGCAGGTACTTTACGTTACCAGCGAGGATTTTACCAACACTTACATCGAAGCCATCTCTCGCAAAGGTGAAGCGCTGAGCAATTTCCGCAGCAAATACCGTAAGGCAGACGTTTTGCTTATTGACGATGTGCAATTCCTCTCACAGAAAGATAAAACGCAGGAGGAATTTTTCCACACGTTCAATGCACTGTTTGCCAGCGGGAAGCAAATTGTCCTTGCTTCCGATTGTCCGGCTGCTGAAATCTCTCGTCTCGACGACCGCCTGACCTCTCGCTTTGAGCAGGGCTTGACAGTCGCGCTGACCGTGCCTGATCTCGAAACACGCATTGCCATTCTTCGCAACAAGCGCCGCCTCTGGAAGGGCGACCTCATCAGCGATGAAGTTATCGAGTACCTTGCTCGCAATATTACGCGCTCTGTACGCCGCCTGGAAGGCGCTTTGATTCGTTTGGCTACATTTGCCTCCTTCTCTCAGAAAAAGCCTTCTGTGATGGATGCACGCATGCAATTGCGCGATATGCTGCACGAAGAGAAGAACGTCACCTCCGTTTCTGTTCCTGATATCCAGAAAATGGTGGCGGATGAATTCAATATCCGCGTCACAGATATTAACGGGCGTCGCCGTACAGCCAATATCGCTCATCCTCGCCAAGTGGCCATGTATTTGGCCCGCAAGCATACCGACCTTTCCCTTCAGGATATCGGCGCTGCCTTTGGCGGAAGAGACCACGGCACCGTGATTCATGCCTCGAAAACTATCGAGGAGAAGCTTGGCTCCGATTCCCAGTTGCAGGAAATCGTCTCTCGTCTGGCCGCTCAAATAGCGTAATTGCAAGTATTTTAGCCATATTATCATACTAACGCTACTTTTCCTAGTTGAAAAGTAGCGTTTTCTCTTGACCTATCGGATAAATATGTTATAACAATCGTGACATGTTAAAGATATCTACGAAAGGCCGATATGCACTTCGCATCATGATTGACCTGGCCCATCATGTAAATGATGGCCCCGTATCGCTTCGCGCTGTAGCGGAGCGTCAGGACGTGACGCTTAAATACATGGAGAGCATCATGTCACTACTTCTCAAGGAAGAGCTCGTTATGAGCTCCCGCGGTAAATCCGGTGGCTATAAATTAACCAGAGACCCCAAAGATTACACCGTGTATGAGATTCTGCACGCAGCTGAGGGTAATCTTGCTCCGGTTCACTGCTTGGCAACTTCCATCAACGACTGCCCCAAGAAAGACGTTTGCCCCACATTACCGATGTGGAATGAATTATATGACCTTGTCAAAAACTTCATGCAATCGTACACCTTGGACAGACTCGAACGCGAGGAACTTGAATCCCTCGCTTGCGATGTTAAGAAACCAAAGAAATGTAAGTAATTGCACAAAAAAGGGCGGTCCGTTATAGGAGCCGCCCTTTTTTGTAACGCGCTGTTAAAATACTTAGTTGATAAATGGGGGTTTGCCGGCCCTCCGTACTACGCACCGCAGGTGCGTTCTTCACTACAGCGCCAGCTGTTCTTCACCATCTGCCGCAGGCAGATTCTTCACCATGCCCAACGGGCATTCTTCACCACGGCGTCAGCCGTTCCTTCTCCCATATACCGCG